>JAUXIP010000005.1 GCA_030620935.1 Deltaproteobacteria bacterium
GCATTTCCTCGGACACGGTGAGAAACGGATATCCGCTTTTCTTGAGCTCTCCAAGAGACTTTGCTTCCTTCACAATTTTATGCCTCCCTTTGAACCTGCCTTATTGCACTTCCTCACGGTGTCGTGCGTTGTTCGTCCTGACATTGCTTAAGCTCTTTTTCCAAGGATGCGATTCGTCGTTCTTTTTCCCGCAAAGTCTTTCTGACCGACCACTGGTCAACAAGAAAGCTCATCCCTGCCAGCAGTACACCCACAAGAACCGCTACAAGAACTAACAGAAATAGCGGAATCTCGGGCGTCTCTAGACCATAGTACTTGAGTGCAAGCGGCTGAGAGTTTTCCATGGAAAAAGTGATTCCTAAGATAAAAAGCAAGGTGACAAAAACGGGCTTGATGACTTTGATCACTGGATCACCCTTGATGACTCTCTCTCAACAAAAAACCTTTGAAATAGAGACTCAGTCGATCATAGCTCTCCAGGAGATGCTGCGGAATGACGCGAGTCTCCCCCAATACCGGCATGAAGTTTGTGTCTCCCTCCCACCGCGGCACCACATGCCAGTGGAGATGATCTTCCACACCGGCGCCGGCGCACCGCCCGAGATTCATCCCTACATTGATCCCTCCGGGCTTAAGCGTCTTTATGACGATATCCACCGCCATCCTCAGGGCCTCGCTGAGGTCCTGAAATTCCTCGGGCAACAGGGATGAGAGTCGGTTTTCATGTTTTTTAGGAGCTAACAGGAGATGACCGCTATTATAAGGATATTTGTTCAGCATCACGACGGAATGGGCCGTCTGGGCCAAGACTAGGGATGAGCGGGCATCGGCCGCTTTAGGCTCGTCACAAAAGATGCACCCCTCGTTTCTGGCTTCGTCGTCGATATAAGCCATTCGCCAAGGGGCCCAGATCCGTTTCATCAAGGGCCCCCGCCACCAGGGTCTTTGCCGTCCACTCTTAACCTTAGCTCTTTGCCGACCTTGAAGAACGGAACTCTCTTGGCCGCCACCGACACGACAGCTCCACTTTTCGGATTTCTCCCTTCACGAGCCCGACGGTGTTTCACGACAAAACTCCCAAAGCCTCGTATCTCGATTCTTTCGTTGTGCCCCATCACTTCGGCCATAGAATCGAAGATGGCGTTGATGATCACCTCGGAATCATGGCGTGAGAGGTGAGGAAACCGTTTATTGACCTCGTCGATTAGTTCTCTTTTCGTCATAAAACCCCCCTCAACAAGGTTGTCGGTTTTTGGCGCCTCGCGGCCAGCAGCCAACCCCCAAGAATGCAAAACTAACAACTATCGTCAAATTACTGGATTAAAGATGGAGACCACTCGTATCGGAGTCCCCAGCTTTCGCCTTTCCCGAATCGCCTACCCAAAACAGAAAAGAGGAGGCTTTCCCACCACCTCTTGTCCTCTCCTCCGGAGTAAATCACCTGAGGCTCGCCTTCGATCCCCGCGCGCGTCGCCGCAACATCGATAGCATCCTCCATATTGCCCAAGAGATCCACCAATCCCAATTCCCTGGCCTGTTCCCCGGAATAGACGCGACCGTCGGCAAGCTTGCGGACCTCGTCCTCCGGTATCTTCCTGCCCTTGGCCACCGCGCTGACAAACTGGCCGTGCACGTTGTCTACCAGGGATTGGAGAATAGCCCTTCCCTCCCGAGAAAGAGGTCGTAACGGAGAACCGATATCCTTATGCGGGCCACTCTTGATCGTCTCCCTTTTGAGACCCAGCTTTCGCATCAATTCTTCCACATTCCCCAGCTCCATGATAACCCCGATCGATCCGGTGAGCGTTCCCGGATTGGCGATAATCTGATCACAAGCACTGGCAATATAGTAACCCCCCGACGCCGCGACCCCACCTAAGGAAGCAATCACGGGCTTTTTCTTTTTCAGTTTTTCGATCTCCGTATAAATCTCCTGTGTCGGAGCCACTCCCCCTCCCGGAGAATCGATCCGCACGACGATCGCCTTGATCTCCTGAGTCTCTCCAAATCGTTTGAGCTCCTGAATGGTCCCACGGGAGTCCTCGATCGATCCCTCGATGAGCAGAACCCCGATCCCCTCCTTCCCGATGAGAGAGAGAACCCGCACATCTCCGCCCGTGAAATAGGCCAAGAAAAACACCCCAACAAAAAAGATCAGGATGGAAAAGAAAAGGATTCGCAATCCTCTAAGTATTGGGTGTCTCCCCGCCATAACGTGTTACAGCCCGATTGAGGGCTACCTCTCTTTCTTGTCGGGTTGCGACTCTTCGTCTCGATCCAGCCGCAGCTCTTCATTCAGCAAGCTCTCGAACGAGAATTTCCCCGCTTTTTTCTCTTTCTTTAAATAATTTTCCATCTCTTGGCGTTCCTCGCTCTTTTTGAGAGCGCGGATGCTGAGTCCGATCTTCCGCTCGTTAGGATCCACATGGATGACTTCGGCCTCCACGTGATTTCCGGCCTTGAAAAGGCTCGACGGCTTATCCACGCGTTCCGCACTCAACTGAGACACGTGAATCAACCCTTCCACCCCCTCTTCCAAGCGAACAAAGACCCCGAAGTCGGGAACGCTCGTGACCTCTCCTCTAACCCTGGACCCTATAGGATATCGCTCGGCGATCACTTCCCACGGATCGGTCGTGAGCTGCTTGATCCCCACAGAAAACCGCTCGTTCTGGACATCCACTCCCAGGACCTTGGCATCCACCACGTCTCCCTTCTTGTACAGCTCCGAAGGGTGTTTGACCTTCTTCGTCCAATGAAGATCGGAAACATGCACCAGTCCGTCGATACCCTCATCCACGCCCACAAAGATACCGAAATCGGTGACATTCCGCACCGGCCCGTTGATAACGCTGCCAACGGGATACTTTTCCTTGACCTGATCCCAAGGATTGGGCATCACCTGCTTTAAGCCCAACGAAATACGACGATGGGCCGGGTCTACGTTGAGAATCATGACCTCCACGGTCTCCCCGACTTGGAGGATCTTTGAAGGATGGGCGATCTTTTTGGTCCAGGACATCTCTGAAATATGCACCAATCCCTCTATCCCCTTCTCCAGCTCCACGAAAGCGCCGTAATCCGTCAGGCTGATCACCTTGCCCTGGACTCGAGCGCCGACCGGATAATTTTCTTGAACCGAGGTCCAGGGATCCGGCGTGATCTGCTTCATCCCCAGTGAGATCCGTTCCCGCTCCTGATCGAATTTAAGAACAACGACTTTGACGCGCTCGCCGACCTTGAGAATCTCCGACGGATGACCGATCCGTCCCCAAGAGATATCGCTGATGTGAAGGATTCCATCGATACCTCCCAAATCCACGAATGCGCCGTAGCCGGTGATATTCTTGACCGTGCCCTCGAGGATAACCCCTTCTTCCAAAACCTTGAGGAGCTCCTTCTTCATGGACTCCCGCTCTTTTTCAATCAAGTCCCTGCGTGACACGACCACATTATTGCCCATGCGATTGTATTTTAGGATGGTAAACCGCTCCCTCTTCCCCACAAACTTATCCAGGTTGCGCGTAGGCCGGATGTCCACGTGAGAACCGGGGAGGAATCCGGGCACGCCCACATCGACTTTAAATCCTCCCTTCACCCTCGCCAGAATCATTCCTTCCACTCCCGAGCCTTCTCGATAGGCCTTCTCGATCTCATCCCACACCATGATGTCTTCCGCTCTTTTTCGGGAGAGAACGATGCCACCGTTCTCGCCTTCCGGAGAATCGAAGAAAACATCCACCTCATCCCCTACCTTAACCTGGACTTCTCCCTTCCTATCTAAAAACTCCTCTAAGGGAATCTGGCCCTCGGACTTGTAACCGACGTCGATGACCACATGGGTAGGAGTAACGTCAACGACTGTGCCTTTGACGACCTCTCCGGGCTTGACAGAGCGCATGCTCTCTTCGAAGAGGGTCTTGAAGTCGTCCCCGCCTCCTTCGACCTCGGGTCTTTTATCTTCGTCCTTTTGGACCATGAAATAAGTCTCCCATCTTCATGTATTTGCCAGCAACTTATTTTGAATCTCCTGCAAGATTTTGTCCAATACGTCATCCACGCTAAAATAGGTGGAATTGATTACGATGGCATCCTCGGCCTTGGCAAGAGGCGCCAGGGCGCGCTCGCGGTCCCGTTGATCCCTTTCTTCCATCTCATTCAAAGTCTCCTTCAAGATCACTCGCTTTCCCTGGTCTTGAAGCTCGTCGAAGCGGCGTCGTGCCCGCTCTTTCAGCGACGCATCGAGATAGATCTTGACTTCCGCCTGAGGAAAAACGACGGTTCCCATGTCTCTTCCCTCCGCTACCACACCCCCCTCCATACCCATAGCCCGCTGGAGTGCAACCATCCTCTCGCGGACCACCTTGAGGGTAGAAACCTTCGAGGCCATCTGACTCAGTTCGGGAGTCCGTATCCGAGCGGTGACATCGGAGCCGTTAAGGAGAACCCTGAGATCGCCGTTAGTCTCCTCGAGTTCTATCTTTGTCCGCTTGATAATTTTCTCCAACCCCTCTTCATCCTCCAGATCTATCTCTTTTTCCATCACCTTCCAAGCAAAGGCCCGATACATCGCCCCTGTATCTATATACCTGTATCCTAACGCTTTTGCCAAACGCTTTGCTATTGTACTCTTCCCTGCCCCTGCAGGTCCATCAATCGCGACAATCAGCTTCCTCACCGCTTGCCTACCCTTAAACTCGCACCCCCAACGATACTATGGCGTGCAAATCCTTTCTAAAAGTTCAAAGAACCCAGGAAAGGAGATATCGACGCAGACGCTATCGTCAATTTCCACACCCCCCTCAGAGCAAAGAGCTGCTATCGCCAGGGCCATGGCGATCCGGTGATCCCCATGGGTCTCCAGTCGAGCCCCCCTTAACCTTTGCCGACCTTCAATCTTCATGCCGTCTTCACGCTCTTCCACCTGCACACCGAGCTTTTTGAGCGCCTTTGTCATCACGCTAATCCGATCCGATTCTTTGTGCCTCAGCTCCTTGGCGCCGGAGATGGTCGTCACTCCTTCGGCCAAGGCTGCCGCTACGGACAACACCGGATATTCGTCTATGGTCCGCGCCGCCATTTCCGGTCCGATCTCGACCCCTTTGAGTCGACCTCCACGAACCCGCAGGTCGGCAACAGGCTCCCCGCACTCCTCCCACTGGCGCACAGATTCCACGGAGGCCCCCATCCGTTTGAGAACGTCGATCACGCCGCTCCGCTTAGGATTGCACCCCACTCCACGGATCAGCAGATCGGATCCTGTGATGGCTGCGGCCCCTACCAGATAAAAGGCCGCCGATGAGATATCACCTGGAACGTGCACCTCGGTTGCCGTAAGTCGCTGAGGACCTGTAATAGAAATAGCCTTGCATTCGGTCTCAATCTTTCCGCCGAAGGCTCGTATCATAATCTCCGTATGATCCCTCGACTGCTGCTGTTCTTCAACGACCGTCTTCCCTTCAGCCTGCAGTCCGGCCAAGAGAACAGCCGATTTTACCTGAGCACTGGCGACCGGCACAGCATAATGTATTGCGCGGAGAGCCCCGCCTTGAATAGTCAAGGGCGCAGTTCCTCTGCCGTTTCGGCTCAGGATCTCGGCCCCCATTTGATGGAGGGGATCGATGATCCTCTGCATAGGTCTCTGTCGCAGGGAAGCATCGCCGTCCAAAGTGCTGGCGAATGGACAACCCGCCAATACCCCGGAAAGCAGGCGCATGGTCGTTCCTGAGTTGCCGCAATCGATGACCTTGGCAGATGGATGAAGGCCTCGCCAACCCCTCCCGTTAATGATCAAGTCCTCTCCTTCTTCTTCGACTTCAACACCCAGATCTTTAAAGGCCTGGATCGTCCTAGTATTGTCGTCCCCACCCGAGAGGTTGAATATCCTGCTTTTCCCCTCGGCGACGCTGCCAAAGATAATCGCCCTGTGACCGATAGACTTATCTCCGGGAACTGTCAAGTCACCGCGCAGCGGCCCTTTGATCTCTTCAATTCTCTTCATTCCTTATCCGGTAATGTTCCCCGGCTCGGAGATCTGTTTCCTGATAGCATTGGCTTGGCCAAACTCTTTTTCCAACAAATCCCCCTTCCCCGCTCGAATCCATTTTCTCAACCGCTCCAATCTCTTAATGTAATCTCCCAAGCTCTTGCTGGCAGCCTGGCGATTGAGCAGGCATATATCCCGCCAGATCTCAGGCCGGCTGGCGGCAATACGCGTGAAATCTCGAAAGCCACCGCCGCAGTAATCTTTCAAATCCACCGAGTCCACCTTGGTTTGGCCCAGAGTGTTGACGAAGGCATAGGCTAGGATATGAGGGAGATGGCTCACTATTCCCAAAACCCTATCGTGGAGTTCGGGGTCCATCAGCTCCACTTTAGCCCCAATCCTCTGCCAGAAACGAACCATTTTCTTAAGAGCGCCGGAGTCCGTGTTCCGCGTAGGGGTTAGGATGCATTGTTGCCTCAAAAAAAGATCGGGATCTGACGCCTGGGGACCCCACTGCTCGCTTCCAGCGATCGGATGGGCGCCGATAAAAGCGATTCGGGAGGGAAGGAGTTTTTCCATTTCTCGCACGATTTTTGCTTTGACGCTTCCGATATCGCTGATCAGGCAACTCGGCTCAAGGTGAGGGAGAAACGATTCTGTTAGGGATACGGTGGCTTGAACGGGTGTAGCCAGTATCAAAAGATCGGTTCCTTCGGGGATTTCCTCCTGACGAAGAAAATAGCGGTCGATGATACCCCGTCTCTTGGCCCAACGGAGATTTTTCGCTCCCCGGCCGTATCCGATAACCTCTCTCACCAGACCCCGCTTGCGCGCTGCCAAGGCCAATGATCCACCGATCAAGCCCACTCCGGCGACCACCATTCTGCGGAATATCACAGCCACTAAATTTCCCTCCCAAGCGCTTTGGCCACTTTCTTAAGATCATTCATCAGCGCCGCAAACTTCTGCGGTTTCAATGACTGGGGGCCATCGCTCAATGCCACTTCCGGGTTGGAGTGGACTTCGATGAGAAGTCCGTCCGCGCCGGCTGCGATGCCGGCCAACGCCATAGGCGCCACCAGATCCCACCTCCCCGTTGCGTGACTCGGATCGACAAATACCGGCAGATGGGAAGATTGCTTGAGAAGCGGAACCGCGCTCAAGTCCAGCGTATTCCTGGTCTCCGTTTCATAGGTGCGGATACCGCGCTCACAGAGGATAATTTTTTGGTTGCCCTCGGCGGCGATATACTCCGCCGACAGAAGAAGCTCTTGAACCGTCGCGCTCAATCCCCGCTTCAGCAACACCGGTTTGTTGAGCTTTCCCACCTCTGTGAGAAGCTTAAAATTCTGCATGTTTCTCGCGCCGATCTGTAGGATATCGGTGTAGCGATAGACAAGCTCTAAATCGCGCGGGTCCAGGACTTCGGTAATCACCGGAAGGCCGGTCAATTCCCGAGCATGCGCGAGATGGCCGAGCCCCTCTTCGCCCAGACCTTGAAATGTATAAGGAGATGTCCTGGGTTTGAATGCTCCCCCGCGCAGAAACGTTGCGCCCGCCTCTTTCACCGGTACCGCCGCCGCCAGAACTTGCTCGCGCGATTCCACGGAGCATGGCCCTGCCATGACATGGATCTTCTTTCCCCCGATTTTGAGCCCATTCACGTCGATGACGGTATCGTTGTTTTGAAACTCCCGGCTCACGAGCTTATAAGGCTTCAGTATCGGCACCACCTTCTCAACGCCAGGCAAAGATTCAAGGGTCTGATCGACAAGAATCCGCTCGTCCCCGATTGCCCCGATAATCGTCCTCTCCGCCCCTTCCGAGACATGAGCCTTCAAGCCAAAACTCTCGATCCTCTCCACCACCTTGCGAACGTCTTCCGGCGTTGCGCTTGCTTTCAAAACAACAATCATAGCGCCTCCAGCCGAAGCCTGGTCATAATGTTAAACTTTAACTGCATTCCTCAACTCGCTAATAAACCGCCTATTTTCTTCCATCGTTCCGATGGTCACGCGAATGTGTTCAGGGAAGTTGTACTCCTTCATGGGTCGGACAATCACCCCACACCGGAGCAGTTTTTGAAAGATTTCGAGGCCGTGACCGACCCGCACCAGAATAAAGTTGGCCTGGCTCGGTACATACTCCAAACCCAGCTTGGAGATCTGTTCGGTCAAGTAATGCATTCCAGCGCGGTTTACCTCCAGACTTTTCTGCACGTGTCCCTCATCTTCTAATGCTGTCAACGCCGCCCACTGGGCGGCGGCGTTGACATTGAAGGGCTGTCGCAGCCGGTGCATCAGCCCGACCATCTTCGCATTTCCGATCCCATACCCGATTCTAAGACCCGCTAAACCGTAGAGCTTCGAAAAAGTACGAAGCGTTAAGATAGGTTTCGACTGGTCGTGATAAACCAAAGAGTCGGGGTAATCCGTATCCGAAACATATTCAAAGTAGGCCTCGTCCACGATCAGAAGAATCTCCGGGCTAATCTTTTCTAAAAAAAGCTCCCACTCCCTTTTTCGGTAGATCGTTCCCGTCGGGTTGTTGGGATTGGCCAAAAAGAGAATCCGGGTCTTCGAGGTGACGGCCTGTGCCATCGCTTCAAGATCATGAGTGAAGTTCCTCAGGGGAACGATCCTACAGCATCCCCCTCCCGCCTGAACGACAAGCCGATAGACGACAAATGCCTGGTTGGCCATTACGGCTTCATCCCCCGGTTGCATAAAAGTCCTAACGGCCAGCTCGATAAGCTCATTGGAGCCGTTGCCGAAGATCAACCGCTCCGAAGCAACCCTTAGCTTCGCCGCCAGACCACGCTTGAGGTAAAAACAATCTCCGTCTGGATAAAGATGGAGAAGATGCAGCCGCTCCTGCAATACTCCCAATGCCCTGGGCGAGGGACCCAACGGATTTTCGTTGGAAGCGAGTTTGATCGACCTTTCGATTCCATACTCTCGCTCCACTTCTTCTATCGGCTTCCCAGGGGCATAGGGGATGAGAGAGCGAATATAGTCCGGAACTCGGTCGATAATATTCATACTGCACAGGGATAAGAGCCAAGGACCTTTATAAAGGCGCATTTTTTTTCAAGCCTTTTGATGGCTCTCTGGATCCTAGGCTCTTCCATATGTCCTTTGAAATCTATGAAGAAGAGATACTCCCAAGGCTTATCCTTCAGGGGCCGCGACTCGATCTTGGTCAAGTTGATCCGGTTTTTGGCGAAAGGTTCCAGCATGCGATACAGAATCCCCACCTCATCCTTGACCGAAAACACGATCGAAGTCTTGTCATCTCCGCTGCGCCGAGCCTGCTGATTTCCAATGACAAGGAAACGGGTGAAGTTGTTGGAGAAGTCTTCGATACAAGCTTGCACCACCGCCAAATCATAGAAGTCTTTGGCCAGACCACTAGCGATCGCCGCCACACCGTTTTCCTGAGCCGCCACCATCGCCGCCTGGGCCGTACTGGCCACTTCGTCCAGCTTAACTTCTGAAAAATGGCCTGCCAGCCAACGGCGGCATTGGGCCAAGGCTTGAGGATGCGAGACGATGCGCTGGATATCTTCTGGCCGGCCTGATCGCGACAAAAGGTAAAGATGAATCTCTAAAGAAACCTCGGCGCAAATCTTAACATCCGCATCAACCAACATGTCAAAGGTCGGAGCCACGCCACCCTCCGTCGAGTTCTCGATCGGCACGACACCGTAATCCGCCCTGCCCTGACCGACTTCTTGGAAGACATCCGCTATGCTTGCCTGTGAGGCAAAGATCGCCGACGAGCCGAATCTCTCACGCGCCGCCATATGCGTGAACGTCGCCTCAGGTCCGAGATAGGCTACCTTGATAGGGGCTTCGAGAGAACGGGAGGCGGAAAGAACCTCGCGGTAGATAGAGCGAATGGCTTGCTCGGGAAGGGGACCTCGGTTTAGGCTCGTAATCTTTTGAAAGATCTGCCTCTCCCGGCTCGGTACGTAAATCTCTTCTTTGTCGAGATCCTTCGTCCGGCCGACCTTCTGAGCAAGAGAAGCCCTCTCATTTAAGAGCTCTACAATCTTCTCATCAACTTGATCGATCTTTTTTCTGAGGGCATCAACCGACTCTTTACGGCTCAATGGGAAACCTCACCTAGGCGCACCCTCTTTCGCATCCGCACCATAACGCGCCAAATAAGGTAACCTAGCTTAATTTCAAGGGAATTGCAAATATTAGTCCCTCCTTGACGAGACCCATTCCGGCCCGCTATGAATCCCTACATGCCTTTGGAGATTATCTTTCCGAAAGCCGAGGAGCCGAAGAGCCTGGAGAACTTCCTCAAGAAACGTTTTCCTATCGGATATGTGAGGAAGTTGTTCCGCAGAAACGGGGTACGCCTAAACAGCAGGCGATCCGGTCCCAAAAAAATGGCGGGGCCAGGAGATAAGATTCTGCTCTTTATCCCTTTTGAGAAGCGAGTCCGGACCACGCAAGAAAAAATCACGCTAAAGGAGTTTGAGATCATTTTTGAAGATGATGATCTCCTCGTCCTCAATAAGCAAGCGGGCATTGCAGTCCATGAGGCCAGGGGAATCCTCAAGCGCAACACTGTCTTGGGAATACTACAAGCAACTTATCGGCAACAAGCCGTCGAGCCCAGGTTAGTCCACCGGATCGACAAAGAAACGTCAGGTCTTCTCGTGATCGCGAAAAACAGCGTAGTAGCAGAGGAATTAGAAAAACCATTTGAAGAAGGAAAAATCGAAAAAGAATATTTAGCCTTGGTCGTAGGACGACTCTTTCCCAAGAAAGGCAAGATCGACTCTCCCCTCCCCGGAAAAGACGGCGGGATGGTTCCGGCTTTGACCGTCTATAGGGTCGAGAAGGAATTCCCCGACGTTACCCTGGTGCGAGTCAAAACAAAAACCGGACGGACACATCAGATCCGGCTTCATTTCGCTAAACTCCGCCATCCGCTAGTCATGGATGATCGGCACGGCCACTTCGCTTTCAACAAGCAATTCCGCAAAGAGTACGGCCTAAAGCGCCAGTTCCTGCACGCTTCCAGCATCGCTTTTGATTACCGAGGGAAAAAGCGAAAGTGGACCGCACCATTGCCGGAGGATTTGAAGCGGAACTTGGAGTCCTTGGAATCCCGCTGGGCTACTGCTTCGTTCCGCTGAAATAAAGTGTGGGGACAACCAATCTCCCAAAATTGGCTCCACCATTATTGCCATATTGCGGTCTTGAAACCAGCTTGTACAAATATTACGAAACTGCTATATTCGTAATATTCTAAGCGAAGGAACTCCGATGGCAACTAAAAAGCGCACCAGCATCTTATTGGATGAAACCTTGCTGCGAAAGGCTCGGAAAGTTTTTAAAGCCTCCACCAACACAGAAGCTATCACCAAAGCCCTTGAAGAAGTCCTTATCAATGAAGAGATTCGGGCTACCCTGAGAGACTTGATCCATAAGGGTCGCGGCCGCTTTTTGGACGTTTATAGGTAGCTTTTTTGCCCACTCTCCTTGATACAAACGTCTACATTTTTGCTATTAAGTCTGATATAGGAACGGACCTTTTTGAACGTCGCTTTCTGCCCTTGGTCTTTCGAACCTATCTATCCAGCATCGTCGTTGAGGAACTCTATGCTGGGGCGCTGGATGCAGGTGCGGTGCGCCTAGTCGAACGCTACGTGGGAGTTTTAGAAAGAGCTAGCCGTGTCGTCACCCCGACCTTTCAGGATTGGAAAGAAGCAGGCAAGCTCGTTGCCCAGATTACTCGTAAGGAACCCGGGCGTAAATCGAAGATCCAGCAGATGTTGAACGACATCCTCCTTGCGTTGAGCGCCCGGCGAATTGGGGCCGACCTATTCACGTTCAACCGGGATGACTTCCAACTTATCCGCCGCTACAAATCTTTCTCACTTAAGGTTTTAAAAACAGCTGCCGGATAGTCCGGGCGCCACTCGTCCCGGTTCCCAACAATCTGTCCTGCGCACTAAAGCTCCCGCCTAGACAGTCGATTGCGCGCAGTCATGCCGTTGGTTTTTCTCGCTCGTTGCTCATGCCCCGGTAAGACGCATGCCTCCATCCACTGGAAGGATTGCTGCGGTGATGTGCGAAGCTTCGTCTGAGGCGAGATAGAGCGCGGCCTGGGCGATGTCTTCCGGCTCGCCGATGCGTCCCATCGGGACGCGCTTGGCATAACGGGCCAACCTCTCCGGAGTGGAGGTATCTACCATCGGAGTCCGTGTAGGACCCGGACAGATGCAGTTGACACGGATCTTTTGTGCTGCGTGGTCCATGGCCATTGCCTCTGTTAAGGTGATGGCTCCCCCTTTGGACGCGCAATAGGCGACGCGTCCTGCTTGCCCGGCAATACCGGAACGAGCAGAGATATTGATGACGACTCCGCCTCCCCTCTTAACCATCTCAGGAATGGCAAAGTGTGAGACAACGTAAATACCTTTCAAGTTGGTATTGAGCGTCCGATCCCAATCTTCTTCCGAAATCTCAGTGACGCTGCCGGTCGTTCTCACTCCGGCACTATTGACCACGATGTCCAGCCCGCCGAAGTTTTTGACCGTTTCTTCAACCACCGATTTCACTTGGCTTGAGTTGCTCACGTCGGCGGCACGAAAGAGGGCCTTTCCACTCTCTTTACCAATCATCTCCAGAGTCTCTTGACCTTTCGCCTCTGTTGTCGACGTTCCCATCACCGCTGCGCCTTCCGAGACATACAGCAGGGCTATAGCCCGTCCCAGGCCGGAACCAAACCCTGTAATCAGAGCCACTTTTCCTTGTAACCTCACGGCGTCCTCCTCTGCTTTTTTTCTCGCTGATCTTTACCACTCAACTCCAAATCGTGCAATGAAACCCCCGCTGTTGTCTTATTGACTGCATCAACTCTCGCTGTTACGCTTTGGATAATTACGTCTGGAAAGGCAAGGATTTGGCTGAAACCAGTAACAGAATACCCGTAACCATCCTTACCGGCTTTCTAGGAGCCGGGAAGACAACCCTTCTGAATCGGATTTTAACGACCGAGCACGGCTATCGGATAGCCGTTATTGTCAACGAGTTCGGGGAGGTGGGCATCGACCACCATCTCCTCATCGCCTCAGATCAAGAGATTGTCCAGTTGAGCAACGGGTGCATTTGCTGCACGGTGCAAGGGGATCTGCTGGCCACCCTTTTTCGGCTCATCGAACAAAGATCGAACTTTGATACTTTGGTTATTGAAACAACCGGTCTTGCCGACCCTGCTCCGGTCGCACAGACCTTTTTCGTCGACGAAAGTATCCGCAGAGAATTTCTCCTCAATGCGATTGTAACCGTCGTCGACTCCAAACATATTTGGAACCACATCGAGAACTCCCTCGAAGTGAAAGAGCAGATCGCCTTTGCGGACCTCATCCTCCTTAACAAAACTGACCTGGTTAGCTCCGAAGAGCTTGATGCCCTCCATGCAAAAGTCCGTAGCCTGAATAAGATGGCCAAGATTTTTCCTACGAAAAATGCCGATCTCGACATCACCGCCCTGCTCGAATTGAAAAGCTTTGACTTAGAACAAAAGCTGACCGATGCACCAGAGTGGCTTTCTGAAAGTCACGATCACACGTCGGAAATAGACACAGTCTCACTGACCGAACCCGGAGACCTTAACGGAAGAGAAGTCAGTTATTGGTTCCGCACTCTTCTCAATGAACTCGGGCCCAATATCCTCCGCATGAAAGGGATCCTCAATCTGAGAGGTGATCCTCATCAGTTTGTCTTCCAGGGGGTCCACATGATGTTCGAGGGACGACCGGGCAGAGAATGGGAGAAGGACGAAACACGACTCAATCGGCTTGTCTTTATCGGCCGCGATCTTGATAAAGCCAAGCTACTCGAAGGTTTTAAGGGTTGCCTCTTCTCCGGAAACGGAGCCGCTGCCACTAATACTGATCCTTTTGGCCGGGACGAAGATATCTCATCGTTTACCGTCGATCAGATCAAGTATTGGACAAGGCAAAACCTGGATTTTCCGGGGGATGCTCCTATTATTGTTAAAGAGGTCCCGTGTGTGAAACCAGGCTGTCCGCCTATAGAAACGTCTCTTGTCGTCTTCCTCAAGGGTGAGCCACCTAGGCTTTTCAAGATCCAAAAGACCCTCAACGAGATCACTTTTGATGACGTCTTTAACTTGATTGAAAATCCTCTGCCCTGCTGTTGAAGAGTTGTTTATTGTTGTGGCTTCCACAGCTAAATGAAGGAGGAGTTATGATGAGAAAAATTGTTGTCCTAGGTTTGTTCTTTACAACAACCCTTTGGGCCATGTCTCCGCATGACAATACCTATGGCGCTGAGGATCCAACGGAAGAACTCCCCAAGGCCACCTTTGCGGGCGGTTGCTTCTGGTGTATGGAGCACCCATTTGACGAGTTGGAGGGTGTTATCTCAACAACCTCAGGATATACAGGGGGACAGAAGAAAAATCCGACCTATGGAGAAGTATCAGCGGGCGGCACCGGTCACGCCGAAGTGGTTCAGGTCGTCTACGAACCAAAAAAAGTCAGCTACGCTAAACTCCTGAAAGTCTTCTGGCGCAACATCGATCCCCTTGTAAAAGATCGTCAGTTCTGCGATCGCGGCTCCCAGTACCGGACAGGTGTCTTTTACCATGACGAAGCCCAGAAGCGGCTTGCAGAACAATCCAAAAAAGATCTGGAGACTTCCGGGCGATTCACAGAACCCATCGTTACTGAAATCACCCAGGCGTCAGAGTTCTACCCCGCAGAGAAATATCACCAGGATTATTACCGGAAGAGTCCCCTCAGGTATAAGCTTTACCGCTACGGCTGCGGCCGAGATAAGCGCCTAGAGGAACTCTGAGGCAAAAGTAGCTAAAAAGCCCCCTTTCTCCCCCTGTCTCGCTTCTATCGATTTTGCTGGTCGTCTTTAGCAGGCCCGGAGGCCATCATCAACTCACGCTGGCGCTGGGCGATATAGCCACCCACCGCACCCGCCGGAACTGCAATCACATACCCCAACACTTCGAACCACAAAGGATAAGTAACGCTTGTTCCCGACATCACTCCTTCCAGAGTGACCAGAACGAGCGACCCTAGTCCCACCATGGCTCCATGTTTGATTTCAATATCCTTGGCAATCCGGCCGGCAACATAGCCGCCCAGTACAGTGCAAAGAGCCCCAACCACTCCGAGGATCACGAGATGCTCAGGAGAGGTTAAAATTTCTCTGATGGCTTCTTCGGTCAGATCACCTTGCTCGATCATCTCCTGCCCGAAAAAGATAGTGAGGTAGACGATCCCGGCCAGGAAAGTCGCTATGTAATCGACGATCACTCCGGCAATAATCGGCCGGACCTGCACCCCGGTAAAAATACCGACAGGCTCGATCGGAGGAGGCATATTTTCGGGACGTTGAGGATTGGAATTCATCGTGCGACCTACAAATTCACATACCGGCCATTTAACTATTCGGCTTCATAACCATAAGCTGCGGAACTAATATCCCGAGACAGAGAGCCTCCCTCAAACAGTGAAAGGCCTGGGCTCGGCTATACACCGGGCTTCGGAACTCCCTCGCGTATCTCACCCAGGCTTGCGTGCGAGGAACGGATAACCGTACACCGCAAACTGCCGCGCCTTCTTCTCACCACCCGCCCCACCAAACGTGTCGCACGGTGGCCCGATTTTGATGTCGACAAATCCAGACTCTTCGAGCATCCGTTGCCAGCCTGCACACGGCAGGCCACCAGCGATTCAAGCCGTCCAGAGATCGATGTTTCGTATAGCCGACTCTGGCACGGCATTGCCATTTGCAATATCGGCAAACTGCAGTCGCCCACCCGGCCGGAGGACCCGGTGGATCTCTGAGAACACCCGACGCTTGTCAGCGCAGAGGTTGATCACCCCATTGCTGATCACGACGTCTGCCCAGCTGTCTCCAACAGGCAGGGTCTCGGCGAGTCCCTTGCGGAACTCTACATTGCCATGGCCAAGGCGCTTGGCAGTCGACCGTGACTTATCGAGCATCTCCTCGGTCATGTCGATACCGACAACCTCACCGTTTTGGCCGACCTGGCCTAGTGCGATAAAGCTGTCGAAGCCTCCTCCGGAGCCGAGATCCACAACTCGCTCACCCTGCGCAAGCGCTCGCAACGAGAAGGGGTTGGCGACACCGGCAAAGGACTCGACGGCCACGTCGGGCAGCGCATCTACCACGGCCTTATCGTAACCAAGGCGCGCAGCTAGGAAACGCCCGGTATGGAAGTGATACTCACGATAGGGATCAACTGCAACTTCCCTGTACTTTTCTCGCACCTGCTCGCGCAAGGCCTCGCCGTCTACCATAACTTCATAAGACATACTGGATCCTCCTTACTTGCAAGGTTTGCTTACGCCCCAGGTTCTGTAACAACTTATTGTTTCATTTTACGACGAGATCGTCCTGGCATGATCCATCCAAAGAAAAGAGTTTCGAATACAAGACGGATCTTGTCAAACACTGAATAGCTAGGACCTGGTGTCTCAACAGAAATCTGTTTCAAGAAATCGTTCAGAAGTTCTTTTGCCCGGTCGAAGTCGCTTTCGTCGACAAGAATACACTTGGCATTAAACAGTTGGATAGTAGGTCCAACCTTCATCGAACCAAAGTTGTCGTTGTGCACAAAATAAGAGATGCCTTCTGTATCAAAGATCCCTTTGAGAAAAGCGAGCTCGACTTCGTTTTGAGGAGAGTAGAGTTTAATCATCGGTCAGAAATCACCTAAAGCCTCGACGAATGCCCTTATTATTCAAGCCTTTTTGGCTACAATATCATGAATAGAGTGATGCAAGCTACAGTCCGCCTAACCTAGAAATTCCTTTACCGCACTTAATATTCGCTCCCTCTCTTTCTCCGGATGAAACCAGCGGATTTCTTTGTCGGATCGGAACCAGGTAAGTTGGCGCTTGGCGAGGTGGCGGGTATCTCGCTTCATAAGTTGCACAGCTTCCTCCAGACTCTTGCTGCCGCTAAGATAAAGTCCCACGTGACGGTAACCTACGCTCTGCAAGGCTTTAAGATCGAGGCTGTACCCCTTGTCCAAAAGCCCCTTCACCTCGTTCACCAATCCGTCCGCAATCATTTTGTCGCATCGCCGATCAATAAGATCATACAACTCCGCACGATCCCGATTCAGTCCTATTTTTAAAGTCTCGAAGGGGCTTTCCTTAAAGCCATGCTCTTGTTGCCACTGGCTCATCTTCTTTCCCGTTGCCTCGAATACTTCGAGGGCACGGATGATGCGCTGGCGGTCATTGGGATGAATCCACGAGGTGACAGCGGGGTCAGCCTGTTTAAGACGTTCATAAAGGAAGTCAGGCCCTTTTCCTTCCGCCTCCCGCTCAAGTCCTTTTCTAATTTCAGGATTTCTCCCCGGTCCGAGAAATAAGCCGTGGGTTAAGGCTCTGATGTAGAGTCCTGCTCCCCCGCAGAGAATCCCTTTCTTCTTTTTCGACCAAATCTCCTGGGCGCAATGTAAGGCCCGCTCTCGAAACAAAGCGGCATTAAACTCCTCATCCGGATCGACGATATCAATTAAGTGATGGGGAACCTTTTGCCTTTGTTCCGCTGTCGGCTTTCCGGTTCCAGCGTTCATGTAGCGATATACTTGCTGGGAGTCGGCGTTGAGGATCTCCCCATTGACTTCTAAGGCAACATCAAGGGCAACCTCGCTCTTCCCCACACCGGTAGGACCGACGATGATAACAAGCTTGGGTTTCATGAAGATTTCGGATTTTGGATTTAAGATTTTAGACTTCGCCGCGACCTCCCTTCGATGAACTCAGGATCTGAGCTTATCAAAGACAGTCGAACGATTGAATCCGAAATCGGCAATCGCAAATCTAAAACGGGTAAGATCACGCCCTCTTAAACATCCTTTCCAACTGCTCCTGCGTGACTTCGACAAGGACGGGGCGGCCGTGGGGACATTGGGTAGCAAAGTCGATCCGGTCGAGCTCGCTTAGCAGCGCGCGGATCTCTTCTCTATCGAGCTTTCGGTTGGCGCGAATGACACTGTGACAGGCGATCGTCGCCAAGCGTTCTTCTAATTCCTGATGCAATTCTGTGGACTGCCCGATCTCGGCAACTTCCGCAATCATGGATCGCACGGCTTGCCGGTAATCTCCGGGGGGCAGCATTGCCGGGATTGTCTTAATCGCAAAGCTGTTCGGTCCAAACCGCTCAATGGTAAAGCCTAGATGGTCCACTACCCCGAGCTTTTCCTCAAAAAACGCTACTTCCGAAGCAGGAAGCTCCAAAATCTGAGGAATTAACAGATTCTGCCTCTCAATTTTCCCCTCATCGAGCTGTCGGCGCATCTTTTCGAAGGCGACACGCTCATGGGCAGCGTGCTGATCGATCAAGGCCATCCCGCGCGGAGAAGCGCAGACCAGATAACAGCCGAGCAGTTGTCCAAGAATATCTAACGAAGAAAAAAAACCGGCATGCACTTCCCCCAGGGAGGGCTCGGATTCCATAGTGGGAGCTGCCCTGGAAAATAGGAGATCTTCTTGACGTTGACGAGACGGAGCCGGATAAGGAAGTGGACTCTCCCGTACCTCGAAGACAGGCTGCTCTTTCCCATCGCCTCTCTCTCCTGCCGGTTCCTTAGCCTCCAGCTTGAGCTTCGCTCGCACCGCGTCGACCACTGCGTCGTGAACCTCCGCTTGGCGGCGGAAGCGGACCTCATATTTGGCCGGATGGACATTGACATCGACCTGGTCATAAGGAACCTCCAGATAAAGGACCACTGCGGGATAGCGGCCTTTCATCAACAAGGTCTCATAGCCTTGCAGGACCGCATGGGTGAGAATGCGGTCTCTCACGAAGCGCCGATTCACATAGGTCATGAGATGACGCGTGTTGGAAAAGGAGCTTGGTGCGAAGCTTAAAAAGCCGCTAATCTTGATCTTGCCCCAACTCCAAGAAAAGAGAGCCATAGCATCGGCGATCTCCGGCCCCAAAACTTGGCGCAAACGATCCTGGATCTGCGCGACACCAACGTAATCGCAAAGCACTCTCTCCCCATGATAAAGACGGAAATGGACATCCCCGTAAGTCATGGCCAAGCGGTTGATCACATCACAGATATGACCCAATTCCGTCGCCGGGGATTTGAGAAACTTCCGCCTGGCCGGGGTATTAAAGAAAAGATTGCGGACCTCGACCGTTGTCCCGACCGGACACCCGGCCGCCACAGGTTCGCTTTTTTTCCCCCCTTCGACCCGCAAGCGGCTCCCGACCTCTTCTTCCCTGCGCCGCGATACGATCTCCAGCAACGATACTGAAGCGATGCTCGGGAGCGCCTCGCCCCGAAAGCCTAGTGTAGAAATGCGAAAGAGATCCGCCTCATTTTTAAGCTTGCTGGTCGAATGCCTCTCCAGGGCCAAGGGAAGATCCTCTGAGGCAATGCCTTCTCCATCGTCGCTCACGCGAATCAGCGACGAGCCGCTCCCTTCCACCCAGACAGAAATCTCCTTGGCTCCCCCATCCAGGGCATTCTCAACCAGCTCTTTCACCACCGAGGCTGGACGTTCGACTACTTCGCCTGCAGCGATGCGGGTGGCCCAGCTCTCCGGAAGAAGGATGATGTTCACAACTCGGTCCTCACGTTTGTGACACCATAACTTACCCGTTCCAACTGGGTCAAGAAAAACATTCTGGTTGACAACAGTGAATTTTGGCAGGTAATGTGAGGGAAGGAGGACATCCGATGAAAAGGGGAATCTTAGGAACAGTCATTTCCATTCTCTGCTTCTTTCCTCTGGCCCTTGACGCTTCCGAGCACAAGGACGTTGTGGAAATGAAGGTAAAAAGGGTCTTCCTCGACCGCTCCGCTCAGACCCGCACGGCCGTGGTCCTTCTGGAAAATGCAGAAAAGAAGGCGTTTATTCCTATTTGGATCGGCAACGAAGAGGCAACCTCGATCGCCATTGAGCTGGAACATGTAGCCACACCGCGTCCCAATACCCATGACCTGATCCGAAATATCCTCGACGGATTCGAGGCCGTGCTGCAGCAAATAACGATCACCGACCTACGCGATAACATTTACTATGCGGTTATAACCCTGAAGCTCAAGGGTCAGGAAGTTCAAATCGATTCCCGGCCTAGCGATGCGATCGCCGTCGCCTTGAGAATGAACGCGCCTATCTACGCCTCGTCTAAAGTCCTGGCCAAGGCCAAGCAGTTGCCCTCACCGGAGACCTCGAGGGAGGGATTTCGGAAAATCATGGGCATCCACCTCCAAGAACTGAGTCTCGAACTCGCCCATCTCTTCAAAGCCAAGAATGGAGTTCTAGTGGCCGATGTCGAGCTGGGAAGCGCCGCTTCAAAGGCAGGTATTCATCGAGGTGACATTATCTTTAAGGTTGACGGCCGAGAAGTCCGCGATGTCGGGGATTTGGAATCCTTTCTTGAAGGAGTCCAAACCCCGATGCAAATCAAAATGGAGGTGTTGCGAGAGGGCAAGCCCACCTCACTCCTGCTGGACCTACCTTCCTAATACTGGAACTTGCAGAGTGCTAAAAAACTCTGCTCCCGGGCTGCTATTGTTTGCCGTTGCTGCTGAAAAGCACCGAACCCCACTTTTTTGCCGTCGCGTCCAGGACCTTTTTCTCGGATTCTGCTACCACAGGAAAATCCTTCATCCATTCGTAGGGCCGACAAGCATCGACGATCGCGCGCGAATTAAAACCTTTCTTGCCCGGCTGAATGATCGGATCCAAAGGTCCGCTCCAACAACGCCGGATAATATCGATGTCATCCACCGGGTCGCAGCGGGTCGACATAGCCCATAGAACGTCGTCTGTGTTGCTCGGATCGATGTCCTCATCCACGACAACCACGAAGCGACCGAGATAGGCACCTGCGTGACACTGGGAAGCAATCAGAGCCGCCTGCCGGGCATGTCCTGGATAGCGTTGCTTGATGGATACGACGAGCATAAGCCGGCTGCCGCCGGATACGGTGAGCCAAACTCCCTTGACGTCGGGCACGCCGGCCTTCTCCATCTCTTCCCAAATCAGCGCAGAACGGAGATAGGAGCGGTACCAACCAAGCTCTGCCGGCGGTCTTCCTGGAGGAGAGCCCAGGAGGATAGGGTCGTTACGATGATAAAGCCGCTTTATTTTCACGATAGGCTCGGGCCTCTCGGCGCTGGCGTAGTACCCGGTCCATTCACCGAAGGGACCCTCCACGCGGGGTTGGTCAAAAATAGCATCTCCCTCGACGACAATCTCTGCATTGGCAGGTATCGGCAGACCTGTATATTCTCCTTCGAATATCTCCAGGGGCTCCCCTCTGATACCTCCAATAAACTCGTACTCGGAAACCCCATAAGGAACCTCGATGCTACCACCCAAGAACACGAGAGGATCATGGCCGAAGGACATCGCCACCTTGCAAGGCCTGCCGGTGGTCGAGTATTTCTCTCTGTGGATGCGGCCATGTTTTCCGGGCGAAATGTAGAAACCAACGGTATCCTTATCGTGGATCATAACTCGGTACGTCCCCCAGTTGACCCATTCCTCATCCGGATCGCGGGTGATATCGATGCTGCCCGTCCCTATGTAACGACCGCCATCATGCTCGTGCCACTTTGGGGTGGGAAATCTTAAAAGATCCACATCCTTTTCTTTATAGACGTTTTCCAGAAGAGGGCATTTCTTAACGACTTTTGGAGGAATCGGCTTGATTTGCTTGTATTTCTCACGCCATGAACGGACAAAATCCATCCTGGTTTCACCCGGAGGAAGGTTTAAGGTAAGACCCAGTCTTTTTCGGGAACTCAACGAATTCGACAAAACCCGATACCCCTTGGGGTAATCCTTGATCTCGTCAAAAAGCACTGCCGGCCCGTCTTCTTTGTGATGCACAAGCTCTGTAACAGCGCCGATCTCCAGGTTCCAATCGCATTTCTTGAGGGTTTTAAGTTCCCCTAACTCCTCTGCCTTCCGAATCCAATCTCTGAGATCCCGGTACTCCATAAATCATCCTCCCTGGCCAA
>JAUXIP010000390.1 GCA_030620935.1 Deltaproteobacteria bacterium
GGAATTCTGTCCCGTATGCGGCTCGAAGCTCGGTGATCAGAAGTGCCACCTCATCTGCTCCAACCCCAAATGCCATTACTTTCAGAGCTGTAGCGAATTCGACACCTAGAAAATAGCAGGCTTTGTCGATCTCCCCTAGTTGGTGGCGCGGGATGGAGATTTCGGTATACACTAGCAATGTGCTGGAAAACTCCGCTTGCAGGCTGCTCATGTCCAAAAGCGCAGGCATCATCATTATCGGTAACGAGGTCCTTTCAGGGAAGACGGAGGACACCAATTCCCGGTTTCTCTGCCGCGAACTCCGTGCATTGGGTGTTGATGTGCGGCGGATCTCGGTCATCCCGGACGAAATTGAATTGATCGGCAAAGAAGCGTTCGCCTTTTCCCAACAATTCGATTTTGTTTTTACCACCGGCGGTGTCGGGCCGACTCATGACGACGTGACCATGGCAGGAATCGCGCACGGCTTTGGAGTGAAGGTGATCCGTCACCCGGAACTGGAACGAAACCTGAGGGACCGCCACGGAACCAACATCAATGAAGCCAGGCTCAGGATGGCCGAGATGCCCGAAGGGGCAGAGCTTGTGGGCGACGGCTTCTTGATCGGCCCTGTAGTTAGACTGCGCAACGTCTACATCTTCCCCGGCATTCCTAAGATCATGCGCGATCGCTTTGAAGCCATCAAGGACACCTTCCGCGATGCTCCTTTCTTCCTCAAAGTCATCTATGTCAAAGAGGGCGAGGGATCACTCGCCTCTTTTCTCAACGATCTCCTGAAAGTCTTTCCCGATCTTCTGCTGGGCTCCTATCCGATTATCGACAGCCCGGAATACAAGGTCAAACTAACTCTGGAATCAAAAGATCACGACTACCTCAATCGGGCCTTCCAACAACTCCTCGGCGCACTTCCCAAGAAAGCAATTCACCGAGTCGAGGAAAACTGACCCCGATCCAAATGAAAACGACGCCCGCACAGAAGAACTCGGCACTATTCGTCAATATCAGTGATCGGATGCTCATTTCCTTAGTACGTCAAGATTTGGATCGGGGCTGAGCGGATGGCACAAAAACAAGCTTGGGGCACTTTGCCGCCCTTTAAGAAAGCCTCTCTTCCCGCCTTTCCCGGATTAACCGCTGCCCTGGGACCGGGCGTGATTTTTATGGCGCTCGCGCAGGGTAGCGGGGAACTGATCTGGTGGCCGTACATCATCGCCAAGTATGGCCTGGCCTTTCTCTTTCTCCTCCTCCCTGCTTGTCTACTCCAGTATCCCCTCATCTACGAGATCGGCCGGTATACGATGCTCACCGGCGAAAGCATTTTTCAAGGGTTCATTCGACTCAATCGTTATTTTGCTTTCTTCCTTTGGATTTTGATGACCCTTTCTTTTCTTTGGTTTGGAGCTTTCGCCGCTGCCGGCGGGACTTCGCTGGCAGCGTTGACCGATATTCCCAGAGGATGGAGTCCCAGAGGCCAAACCCTTTTTTGGGCTTACGCATCCATGTTTGTTTTCCTATCGGCCATCCTTCTCAGCAAAGTCGTTTACCGTTTGGTGGAGAGGTTTATGTGGGGTGTGGCGATCGTCACGCTTGTGGGACTTCTTTGGGCAAGTAGCCATCCGGACGCTTTGCAGGTTCTCCCCTCGTTTCTCAAAGGGTTGGTAGTTCCCCAGCGACCCATGCCCAGACTGTGGGATCCAGCGGACGCGACTAAACTCCTCACCGCTATCACCTTTGCAGGGTTGGGAGGGTTTTGGACTCTCTTCTATTCCTACTGGATCAGGGACAAAGGGATCGGCATGGCACATTACATGGGACGGATCACCGGGCCGATCACTGGAAAGCCGGAAACTATCCCTGAAGCCGGTTTCACTCCGGAGGAAGGTCAGGGGCTATCCTATATCCCTCAATGGAGGCGATTTCTCTCATGGGATGTTGGGATAGGAGTCGGGGGAAATATCTTGACGACCTTGATGACCTGTCTTTTAGCCTACGCCTTTCTATTTCCCAATGGTCTCCTGCCACAAGACTATGAACTTGCGGTCGTCCAAAGCAGGTTTTTCGAGGCGAGCTGGGGGCCATTAGGACGTATTCTCTTTCTCATCGTCGCCGCCGCTTTTCTCTCCGATACCTGGCTGGTCACAGTCGACGCGGTCAGTCGTATTCATACGGATTGCGTATACGGTTTCTTCCCACGGGCCCGATCCATCCCGGTGCGATCCTGGTATACCGCATTTCTTCTTCTTTTAACGGCGGTGACCTCGGTAACCGTCTTGCTGGAAAAGCCGGGCCATCTCATTCTTCTTTCTGCAGTTATCGGATTTGCCGGGACCGTGCTTTACTCGTTTGCCCTCATTTTTCTCAACTACGTCTACCTGCCACGCCACTTGCCCCCTGCTGCCAGACCCGGACGGCAGGGGCTTTTTTTTCTTTCGCTCTCTTGTATTGCTTATTTAGCACTGGCCGTAGCTTATCTGTTGGTTATTGCAGGTATTGTTCAATGAGGGGAGGAGAAACACCTTGACCGAAATTTTAAATTGGATCATGGCCTCCATTCAGGCCCACGGTGCATGGAGCGTATTTATCGGCGTAATCATTGAGTCCGTCATTATTCCGATTCCTTCTCCGATTGTCATCATGGGGGCCGGTTTTTTTCTCATCAGCCCGGAGATAACCGCATTCGAGGCCTTGAGACCTATCATTCTTCTCATTGTCCTTCCCGGATCCGTCGCCTCAACTCTGGGGGCCTACATCGGGTACGGGATCGGATACCTTGGAGGGAAGCCTCTCGTAGATCGGTGGAAAGGTTTTCTCGGCTTCGGCTGGGAGGACATTGAGAAGCTGGAACGGCGTTTCCGTACGGGTCAGGTCAATGCCTCGATCTTTTTTTTACGTGCCCTGCCGATCTTCCCTCTCTCCGTGATCTCGGCCGCGGCCGGACTATTCCGTCTCCCGTTGA
>JAUXIP010000220.1 GCA_030620935.1 Deltaproteobacteria bacterium
AAACCCAATCATTTCAAGCCCCAAAGGTCTGCGTGCTTGGCAGCTCTTGGGGCTTGTCTGCACCAGTACACGGACAAAAGGCGGGCAGTGGTCAGAGATACCTTGATTGGCAATTAGCCCTTTTAAGGCCGCTCAGAAGGTATTCATTAAATGTCACTTCTAGTTAGGCCCGGAGCCGCTCTGGGCCTGGGTTTGCTCGGTGTCAGGACGCTAGGACGCAATTAAAGAGCTAATGAATTGCGTGTTGGGTGGTTAAACCGTTTCTGAAATGGAAAACGGCGGCCCGTTCTAGACGGCCGCAGAGGTAGAACCAATACCAGCTTCAGGGCAGACGTGGACACCGCGAGAAGTTCTAAAAAGCCCTAGCGGACCCGTTCAACGTAACAAAGGGCTCCACCAGGTGGACTTGATGGTAGATCCCAGCCTGTAGCGACAGCCCTAAGATGGTGGAAGCCCGCCAATGATCCGGTCCGCCTCCTCCTCGGTGAAGGCGCGCATGGTCAGGGTGCGGCGGTTCCCGCGGCTTCCTACGTACAGCAGATCCACAAGGGCAAAGGCGACTACATGGTAAGCTTCCTTTTCGTCACGGCAAAAAGGCGGAGTCTCTTCGGTCAGTGCTACGATAAGATTCCCTAATGTGGTCTCTAAATTTCCTTTTCTTTCCATACGCTTCCCCGTTCCATTATCTTTCAGATCCTTCGTCGTCCTCTTGGGAGCTGGACTCCTCTTTCGGTGTAATGGTCGCGGCAGGCAAGGGCACGGTGACGGTCACGGTTTCCCCCGTGACTACATGTCTCACTGTCATCTCGAGACTCAGGCCGGCCAAGCTTTGCCGTCCCTCTTCCAGTTCGAAGAATAGAAACCCCGAACGGTCCTTGCGCGGCGGAATCACACCGTCCGCGAAAGCCTTGCCTGCAAAGTCCTGAACGATCTGCTTGTTCACACTACTCGTATGGATGGCGGAGCCCGCTACTGCAATCGGGATGGCTATGATCGGGACAATCATACTCCAGCCCAAAGCGCTAGCTACAGCAGAGCGCTCTACTCTGCTGGCGGCCTCCTCAGGGGTTAGGGCCTTTAGTGCCGAGGAGTTCCCTCGGACAACGATGTCCCTGGTTTTGACTTCATAGGACTCCCCGCCGTTGTTCTCCGCATAGATCAGAAGCGGGAGTACTCCCTCCGCGGCGAGGTCGGTGTCAAAGGCCTTCTCGGCTTTCTCTCGTGTGGCATACTCTTCCACATAGAGTGCCAACTCCCCACTTACTCCCCTACTCACGTTTGGCCCCGTCGGATCCAGCCTTGCTAGAGTTGGGGTGTAGCTCGCGCAGCTAGCCAAAAAACAAGCAATGATCAGCGAGATTCCTCTCATACTGCGATTTCGTTTCATGGTCCTCCCTCCTTCCTTCCCTCCGTACAGAGCACGGACCATGCCAGACGAGCGCCATGGGATTGCAATTACGCTAAATGTGTAAAACTGCTTGGATTCGCAGAGAAAAATTCAGGCTTCGCCCGAAAGGCTGATTAACGCGGACAAGTAAAGTGCTTAAACGGTTATGCGGTAGAAAGCCTAGCTGCTTAGCGGGCTATGTGGTATGGTCTCCGAGATTACCTTGAGAGACGGCGGAGGTTATACATTTCATCTTCTTCTTGAGGGTGGAGTGAGGATCGAAAGATTTCATCCAGTTTGTACACGAACCGGTTTTTTTGTTGTCTCGAGATACTTTCGAACCGAATTTACGGAGTCCGTGTTTTCCCGGTCAGCAGCTCATCAACGACTGCTGCTCCGATTTCATCGAGCAACAAGCCGATGTCCGTGCGCGCTGCTTCCTCATTGCGGAACCACTCCTTGAAACTCCTTGAGGTGGTTCGTTGTGACAATGTTGTCGTCACCTCACCGAGTAATTCGTTATCTGAGGCTCTGAGAGCACGCCATTTGGCGTTCCCTGACAAACCGGGTGGGCATGAAGAGCTATCTCCCGCCTTACCTTTCCCTTGGTCCAGGACGATACTAACCTCCAGTATTTCCAGGACCGTGTCAGGGGCAAGCGTGGCTAAGGAATCTCCCGCAATGGGCTTTAGCTGCCGTAGCCGCTCCTCGATCGCGCGTCTGAACCTCCCTGGCTCTACGCTTTCTGCCGAACGGTTTAGTGCTGCAGAAGGCTCTTCAATTTCGGCCTCGGCAAGTGCCAAACCACAAACAGCACCCTTCCAGACCCCCAGGGCTCCCCCAATGACTCCCCCAGTCCCGGCAAACGCGGCGCCGGTACTGGGGTCACGGCACGGAACTCCAGACCCTACCGCAAAAGTCAAACCCCCCGCGACTGAACCGCCGAGCCCCCCTGTTATGGCTCCGGATACGGGATGGGTCGGGAGAGAAAAGTTAGCCGAGATCGAACTCTGTTTTTCCTTTACGGCCACCCGGCGAATCTTTTGTCGATCGGCCGGGTCTACAGTGCCTACAGCAGCGCAACCGTAAAGAATCCAAGGTAACAGCAGTGTAGTGATTAGTCGCAGTGATATTTCCATGCTTCCTCCTCGCACTCTTCATTTTCGGAGGTCGTGACGCCCAGAAACACTCGCGCAACAATCCGTTCACCCAGCCACTGGGAGGCATAGTCGATTTCTTCTCGAAACACCTGATCGTCCCAATCGCTCAGGCTACGCTCTATACCTTTGTATCTATCTATGTGACTGGATAACACTCGATCGTCTGAGACTCTGATGAGCCGCGTGCGCGCCGTCATAAAAAGCGAAACAGGCGGAGAAATGGCATCGAAATCCTTACCCGTCCATCCGACCGTTTCAACGGTTAGCTCGAGGATCGTGTCAATGCCATCGCTCTTCAGAGGCTGATAGCTGATCTCCTCACCAAGGATCGTCGGTCCGAGGTTGTTCAGAAGGACAAAGGAGTGACCAGTTTGTGCTTGGCCGATTCTTAGGACGTTGTCCCGTACCCCCTCTTGCAGCATGAGAGTGCTTAAAACCTTCTTGATGTTAGTCTCGATCTCCTCCCCCGTTGAAATCTTCTGCGATCTTACTATCGCCGGTTGTTTCGTTGTCTCTGCTGTGAGTCCCTCGGCCGTTCCCTTCTGGTGCGCTTTGATGACTTCTGTAGGTGAGGCATCCGTCGTCCCCGCGGGACTCTCCTCACCATTTGCCGTGAGGTAGGTAATAGTTCCACCCGCGATTGCACCGGTTGCTGCGCCACCACCTAGGCCCCAAAGACCAAAAACCGCACAGCAAACAGGGGCAAACAAAGGGCCGCAAGCCAGTCCAACCAAACACCCTACAACCGCTCCCGTCCCCCCTCCTATGAGTACACCTGCGGCTGAGCCTGTGATAACTTCATCTGTGGTTGCGCCCCCGCGCCGCGTAGTTGCATCGATATGGCCCACGTTGAATTTAGCCGCCGGAGTAATCCGAGCCGAGACAATGCCGATCGTACCAAGTTGGGCCTGGGGTTCCTTTGACAGGCGGGGAAAAACACGAGTGCCGCAGCCGAAGGCGGCGAGTAATGGGATAAGCAGCCATATGATTGTTGGACCATGCGATACGCGATTCAGTTGCATCTTAGTCCCCCCTTCCAAGCCGTCTAGACCATTGTCTTCCGCACGAATTTTGATTTCATCGCCACCTTTCGAAATAGCATGAGTTGTGCCAACAGTTTTTTTGGACAGTACGCGACGCAACAAGAGCGGGTAATGGCTTGGAATTGAAAGGAAAGATTAAGTCGTGGTCAAGAGACGTTGATTTATCCGGATGTGCTGAGTGCTTAAACGGTTATGCGGTAGAAAGCCTAGCTGCTTAGCGGGCTATGCGGTATGGTCTCCGAGATTACCTTGAGGGACGGCGGATGCTATACATTTTCATCTTCTTCTGGAGGGTGGCTCGAGTGATTCCGAGGGATCGAGCTGCCCTCGTGACGTTCCAGTCGGTTTTCAAAAGGGCGCCTGAAATCACTCGTTTCTCTACGATCTTGGCTGATTCTCGTGATATATCTTTGAGATTTTTTGGTGACGGCTTCGCTTCGACCTCCTTGCCCCGGATCTCCGTGGGGAGGTCTTGAGTCTCGAGTGTCTCCCCTTTGCACATAACCATCATTCGCTGGATCGCGTTTTCGAGTTCCCGGATATTTCCCGGCCAACTGTAAGCCATAATCAAGGCCATGGCCTGGGGGCTCACCCCACTGATTTCCTTGGTTACACTCTTTTTGCGTTTCTCAATAAAGTGAAAGACCAGAAGAGGAATATCCTCGGCCCTCTCTCTTAAAGGGGGAACCACCATCGGGAAAACATTTAAGCGATAGTAGAGATCTTGTCTAAATCGGCCATTCTTGATGAGCTCTTCTAAATATTGATTGGTCGCTGCGACTATTCTTACATCTACCTTTATGGTATCTGCGCTCCCTACCCGTTGCAATTCGCCTTCTTGTAAGACACGGAGGAGCTTTACCTGAGTGCTCGCCGTAATCTCACTGACTTCATCCAGGAAGAGGGTCCCTCCATCAGCGACCTCGAAGATCCCCTTTCTTTGAGCGATGGCTCCTGTAAAGGCCCCTTTTTCGTGGCCGAAAAGTTCGCTCTCAAGCAGAGTCTCAGTTAGTGCCCCACAGTTTATTG
>JAUXIP010000061.1 GCA_030620935.1 Deltaproteobacteria bacterium
CGGAAAGCTCAAGGAACAGGCGATTGTCCGTGCCCAACTTAACCCCCTTCGTGATCTCGAAGGGCTGGAAATACCCTCTGTCCTTAACAGGCGGCTCCAAACCGATCTTACGAAACTCCTCCGCAATGTAGTTTGCCGCCTTGTCTCCACCCAACGTTCCCGATGCCCGACCCTCCATGTCCTCAGAGGCCAAGTCTTGCACTGTCCTCAGAAGACCCTCTCCCCGGATTACCTCTTCACCCGAAGGAAAATGTTTCTCGGCACAGGCGCCATAAAAGTAGGGAGAGCAAAGGAGGAGCCACAGAAGGGCTCTGTTCACGTACAATTTGTTACTCATCATTGCTGTTCGAACCGCGAAACCACTAAATTCCTCTTTTTGATAACACACGAAACGACACCTGCCCAGGGAAGTCTAAGCTCTGACCTCAAGAAATCTGAGCTTTGGGATATGGATGGCCAAACGCGAAGCCTTCTCCAAAAGAATCGCCCTTTTTCCCAGTTTTACAAATGGCCTTGGAAAAACTTCCCACTTTTAAGAAGAAAAGCGGTAGTCTGCTCGCCTTTTTCCCTCATTTTTGCTAAGTAGACTCCGATGGTCTTGAAATTGCTTCATCAACATACACAAATTTAAACTCACCCAGGTGGTCACCCTAATGAATACAAAAACCAAGCGATCGAAATCAAGGAGAGATACGGAAGCGATTACATGGGCGCAGGAACTCCGCGCGACTGAGAAATGGTTTCGAAGTCAACGATTCCGCCATATCACCCGTCTTCACACGGCTTTTGAGGTCGTCGCGTTGCGCGGAAGCGCACGGGAAGATCACACCGTCGCGAATCAGGCAGCGACTAAGATGTACGACTACCTGCAGCGATTGTTCAAGAGCAAAAAGCAAGAGATCACCTACGGCCCTTTTTCGCCGACCGGAGCGCTCAGGGCCGTGATGGAAGGAATCAAGATCCTTTATTTAGGCGGTTGGGCGACCTCGGCAAAGGGCTCCGATTCCGAAGATCCGGGTGCTGATTTAGCGAATTACGCCCTCGATCGAGTCCCTAAGGAAGGCGCGTCATGGGTGCGTGCGCTGCTGCATCAGGACGAGGTGCAAAAATCCGTTCGGATGAGAATGACTTCGGCGCAAAGAAAAAAGACTCCGGCCATTGATTTCAACCCGCCGCTTATTATTCCGGATGGCGATACCGGTCATGGGGGCGAGCACCATATTAGAAACCTCGTGAAAAAGTTCGTGGAAAGCAGAATCGGATCCGTTCATATAGAAGATCAAAGGCCGGGCTGCAAGGTATGCGGACATCAAGGACAAAAAGTGCTGGTCTCTACGGCGGACATGATTTCCAGGCTCAATACGGCAAGGCTGCAATTCGACATCATGGGGGTGGACGGCGTGCTCGTCGCGAGAACCGACTCCAATGAGGCAACCGCAATCGACAGCATCGACGACGAGCGGGACCACCCTTTCATCTATGGGGCGACCCATCAGAATATTGTGCCTTTCAAAAACGTCAATTTAGCCGTTATCAAGAAATTTTACGACCAAGGGTTCAAAGAAATCAACGGACATTTGCTCCACAGGATCTCCGAGAAAGCTTATCGGACCGCCGAGGAATGGCTCGACCGAGAAGGTCTCACTGCCCGCATCGATGCAGCAATCGCAAGCCTCAGCCAAGAAGTCACCTCTCTGGAAAAACTCCGCCAACAAGCCCGCGGCAAGGGGCAAAAGAACGGTCGTGAAGACTTCGCGGCGCTTGAGATATCGGCCAAAAAGATCGCGGAAGAAACGGTCGATAATGTTTTGACGGCTCTCCGTCAGGCATGGGCGGAGCGAGCCAGTCTTAAAACGTATGGCGACGCAGTCACGGAGGTCATGGAGGCACGGGTGCAGAGCGGGGTGAAGCTGCCCATGACGATCGATCAGTGGAAAACGTTTGCGAAGAATGTCTCCCATGCCGAGGCGCGTGAGCAGGCCAAGGCGATGGATATCGATATCTTTTGGAGTTGGGACTTGCCATGCACCCCGGAGGGCTTCTATCTGGTCACCGGCGGCCGAGAAATGGCTGTGGCGAGGGGCTTGGCATTGGCACCCTTCTCGGATTTGGTCTGGCGCGAGACCGCCAAGCCCCACCTTGAGGACGACAAGACCTGGGCCGACGCCATTCATGCCGTTTTCCCCGATATGATGCTGGCTTACAATTTGTCCCCCTCTTGGAACTGGGATGCCTGGGGCTTTACCGATGAGCAGATCCGCAGTTTCGCCGAGGAAATCGGCAAAATGGGATACGTCTTTAATTTTATCACCTATGCGGGGCATCAAACCGAGGCTCTCATGAACGGCCGCCTGGCGCGAGCGCTCAACGAGGAAGGCGTGCTCGGCTTCGTCAGACTGATACAGCGGTCGCTCAGACTTGCAAACGACCCGGCGCAGTACCCTCAGACATTTGTCGGTGGGCCTTGGGCGGATCGCTTCCGCAGGGCTGCCCGCGGGGCGTCTTTGACCACCTCGTCAATGGGTGGAAAATCCACGGAGGTCCAGCACAGAAAAGCAATCGAAGTTCCCACCAGTGTGCTGGAGAAGTGGCTCCGGATGTGGGCTCAACATTGGAGCGATCAAGGCCTATACGACGAGGGGGATCTGAACGTTGAGGTCAAGGAAAGATGGGCCGGCTCAGAGGAAATGATGTTAAATGTCTTTGACGAGGCAAGCGACAAAATCGCTGAAATCACATTTAGTGTCGACAAGGACAGGGGAGGGAGAAAATTCCTTGCCATCAAAGATCAAAATACGGTTAAGCGATACCGTACTAAGCGCCTGATGACGTTGATGCATTTTTTCCTCCTTCATCGCTATAAGACCGCTCTCGTGCACTATGTGACTCCGACGGACGACAACCGCAAGTCGGTTCAGCACATGACGGATTACGGCGTCTTTAGGGAAGCCCGAACAGACGACCCGAACATTATAGCTATTGAAGTCAATACCTCTCGTACGCAAAAAATATTTTCCAGCGACGAATCCCTGAAGAGGTTTATCGCAAGACCTTCAACAAGGTCATAGAATCTGCGGACAAAACCTATGGCAAACACGGTCGACTCAGGCGGACTCAAAGTACAAGAGCCTTTGTATCGTCTGGTACAGGACGAGATTGCGCCGGGTACCGGCATCGAGCCGGCCGTCTTTTGGTCCTCCCTGGGGAAAATCGTTACAGACCTAGGCCCGAAGAATCGCGAACTGCTGGAAGAGCGGAAATCTCTGGAGAAACAGATCGATGCGTGGTGTCTGGCCAGAAGAGGTGCCCCTCTCGACCCAGACGAATACCAGGCTTTTCTGACAAAGATAGGGTATCTCGTTCCCGAAGGCGGAGATTTTCAGGTATCCACCGCCAACGTGGATGACGAGATTGCCAAAGTGTCCGGACCACAGCTCGTGGTACCCCTGGACAACGCCCGCTACGCTCTCAACGCCGCCAATGCGCGATGGGGAAGTCTTTATGACGCGCTTTATGGCACCAATGTTATTCCGGAAGACGAGGGGGCTGAGAAGGGAGCTTCTTACAATCCGGCTCGCGGTTCAAAGGTGATCGCCGAAACAGAGGCGTTCCTGGATAAAGTGATTGGGCTGGAGCGGGGAAAGTTCTCGGATATCACGCAATTCTCTCTAGCCGAAAAGGACGGCAAAAAACAACTGACAGTGACGCTCCGCGACGGCAGCCGGGTGGGACTGGCGGATCCCGCAAAATTTGCCGGTTTTAATGCCAAGGCCAGCGAATTGAGCAGTGTTTGGCTCAAGAACAATGACTTGCACATTGAAATCCAAATCGATCGTGGCCATCCGATCGGCAAAGCGCACCCTGCCGGCGTCAAAGACATGGTGCTGGAAGCGGCCGTCACCACCATCGAGGATTGCGAAGACGCTGTCGCCGCCGTAGACGCAGCCGACAAGACAAGAGTCTACAGCAGTTGGAACGGCATCATGAAAGGCGTGCTTGAAGCGACCTTTGAAAAGGGCGGCAAGGCACTGACTCGAACACTCAACCCCGACAAAACCTTCACGGCCCCAAACGGCGAACCCGTTGCTCTGCCCGGCAGGAGTCTGCTGCTCGTGCGCAACGTGGGCATTCACATGTACACAGACGCTGTGATTACCGCGGACGGCCGGGAAATCCCAGAAGGATTCCTCGATGCCATGGTCACGTCGCTGGCTGCGCTGCACGATCTTAAAAAACGAAACGGGAAGTACACCAACAGTCGAACAGGCAGCATTTACATCGTAAAGCCAAAGCTCCACGGCCCACAGGAAGTCACCGCGACGGTCGAGCTGTTCGCGAGGGTAGAGGATGCGCTAGGCCTCAAGCCCAACACGTTGAAGATCGGCATTATGGACGAAGAGCGTCGCACCACCGTCAACTTGAAGGAAGCCATACGCGCGGCAAAAGAGAGAGTTGTTTTCATCAACACTGGCTTCCTGGATCGCACGGGCGACGAAATCCACACCAGCATGGAACTCGGCCCGATGCTGCCCAAGATGGAGATAAAAAATCAGCCGTGGCTCAATGCTTATGAAGACTGGAACGTGGATATCGGGATCGAAAACGGGCTGGTGGGAAGGGCCCAGATCGGCAAGGGGATGTGGACCATGCCCGACGAAATGCGCAAGATGGTGGAAACCAAGGGCGGACATCCTCAGGCCGGAGCGAACACGGCCTGGGTGCCGTCGCCGACGGCCGCCACCCTTCACGCGCTGCATTATCATCGCGTGAACGTGACCAAACGGCAGGCGGAACTGGCCGGCAGAGGCCGCGCGAGCCTAAAGGAAATTCTGACGCCACCGTTGTTATTAGATCGGAAACTGACCGCGCAGCAGATCCAACGCGAATTGGACAACAATGCCCAAGGTATACTCGGTTATGTTGTGCGCTGGGTCGGTCAGGGAATCGGCTGTTCGAAAGTCCCGGACATCCATGATGTGGGTTTGATGGAAGACCGGGCGACATTGCGCATATCGAGCCAACATATCGCCAACTGGCTGCATCATGGGATCGTAACTGCAGAACAGACCAGAAAGACTTTCATGAAAATGGCCGAAATCGTCGACCGACAGAACAAGGGCGATCCGAACTATCGCAACATGACCCCGGAATTCGACAAAAGCATCGCATTTCAGGCGGCGCTCGATCTCGTCTTTAAGGGACGGGAGGTAGCAAACGGCTATACCGAACCCGTGCTTCACGCCCGCCGCAGAGAGGTGAAAGCCTTATAAGTCTCCTCGCCCCGCAATCTCTTTACAGCGTTGTGTCAAACCATTCCACCAGACGCGTAACCCCACATTTTTTACTCCCTTCATCCCCCCGATCGCGCCCCCACTCTTTTTTCCTAAGCTCCCATATATGTTTCCCGGCGATTTCCATCCACCATCTTGCCCGCTCAGGGAATCGGCGATATAAAACATTTAGAAAGCTAAACGTCCTTTTTAGTCAACAGATGAGCCGGATGGTTAAAAAGACATTCTCCGCGCGCGAGAAAAAGCACATCGGCATCCTTGTGGGTGGAGGCCCCGCCCCGGGGATCAACGGCGTCATTAGTGCCCTGACCCTCGAGGCAACGAACCAAGGCTACAAAGTGTTCGGTATCTATAACGGTTTTCAGTGGTTGATGGCCGGCAAAACGGATCAAGTAAAGCTGCTCGATCATGACGATGTCTCACGCATCCACTTCCAGGGCGGATCTATTTTGAATACCTCGCGGTCCAATCCCACTAAAAGACCCGAAGATTTGAAGGCTGTATTGGCGTCCCTCAAGAAATTAGGGATCGGCTACTTAGTCACCATAGGCGGCGATGACACGATGTTCGCCGCCAGCCAACTGGCGAAGTACGCCGCAGGTACCATTAGGTTTTGCCACGTACCGAAAACCATCGATAACGACCTGCCGCTGCCGGGAGAAATCCCGACTTTTGGATTCGCAACAGCCCGGCATCTAGGCTTTAGTCTGGTCCAGAATTTAATGGAAGATTCTCGGGCGACCAACCGCTGGTACTATGTGGTCGTTATGGGACGTTCCGCCGGCCATCTCGCCCTGGGGATCGGAAAAGCAGCCGGGGCGACCCTCACCATCATTCCGGAGGAATTTCCCGGGGAAGTCCACCTCCAGACACTCGGCGATATTTTGGAGGGAGCGATCCTAAAACGGGCAGCTTTGTGGAAACGTCGCGACGGCGTAGCCATGATAGCGGAAGGTTTGCTCGAGCGCATCCCTGCGGATGAAATGGAAGACATTGAAGGGGCGCGCATTACGCACGACGATTACGGCCATCTACGTCTCGCGGAGATGGATCTTGCCTTCATTCTAAAGACCGTGGTGGAGCAGCGTTTTGCCAGCCGTCCGTTGCGCATCAATATAGCCCACAAAAGCATCGGCTACGAGGTACGCTGTGCCCCGCCCGTGGCTTCCGACTGCGAGTACGTCCGGACGCTGGGTTACGGCGCCTTGCAGTTCCTTTTAAACCCCGATCCCCAGGCTACCAAGATCAACGGCGCCATGGTCTGCGTTGAAGACGGCAAGCTCCGGTATTTAAACTTCAACGAGTTGCTCGACCCCCAAACGGGAAAGACGCGAATCCGCTTGGTGGACGTCAGCAAACCCTCTTACAAAATTGCGCGGGAATATATGATCCGTTTGGAACGGGGAGACCTTGAAAATAAAGAGCGATTGGCAGCTTTAGCCCGGGCGGCATCGACGCGCGGCAAAACATACAGCCCCGAAAAGTTCCGTAGAAAATTCCAGCACCTTGTAACTGAACTTCAGGGAGGACTCTAATAGGAGGACAGGAAAAATGAGGATTGCCATTAATGGATTCGGTCGTATCGGGCGTCTCTGTTTACGCTCGATACTTCAACGCCACAAGCAAAGTCTATCCGTGGTCGCCATCAACGACATGACCGACCTGGAAACCAATGCCCATCTCTTCCAATACGATTCCACATACGGCCCCTTCTCCGGCTCCCTGGAGATCGGCGAAGGAACACTCCGCGTGGATAATTGGAAAATCGCGGTCCTAAACCAGAAGGATCCATCGCGACTTCCCTGGGAAAAACTCGGAGTGGATATCGTTATCGAGTCTACGGGTATCTTTACTGACGGTCTCCAGGCACGTTCCCATTTGGAGGCAGGGGCTAAAAAAGTGATCATCACCGCGCCGGCCAAGAACGACGACATCACGATCGTCCTGGGCGTCAACGATTCCGCCTATCAGCCTAAAAAGCACCATATCGTCTCCAACGCCTCCTGCACTACAAACTGTCTGGCTCCCGTCGTCAAAGTCCTACAGGACAATTTCGGAGTGACGGCGGGGCTAATGACGACGATCCACTCGTATACGAACGATCAGCCCATCTTGGATCTGATGCACAAAGACCTGCGCAGAGCCAGAGGAGCAGCGATGAACATCATCCCCACTACGACCGGAGCAGCTAAGGCCATTGGCCTGGTCCTACCGGAACTGAATGGGAAGCTTCACGGCTTCTCCTTGCGGGTACCCACGGCCACTGTCTCCGTAGTCGATCTTGTGGCGAACCTTAAGCGATCCGCCTCTGCGGACGAGATTAATGGCGCGCTCAAAAAGGCTTCCGAGGGGGCGCTCAAAGGGATCCTGGATTACTGCGACAAGCCTCTAGTCTCGAGTGATTTTCGCGGTCACCCAGCATCAGCGATCGTTGACTCCATGTCCACAGTAGTCCTAGAAGGCAAGATGGCGAAGGTCCTCGCCTGGTATGATAATGAATGGGGTTATAGCTGTCGGGTAGGCGACCTTGCAGCTTTTATGGCAAAAAACGGCTAGAAAGGATGGATCCTACACTACAGTCAAAGACCTAACGAGGATCCTGATCCGAAATCAAGTCAGCGGCGCGCCTGTGGCAGGCAAAACGCGTTCTCTCAAGACTCCTACGGATCGCCCAAAGAGTGCCGCCCGTCACTGGGCAGCACTCATTTCAGAAGAAGAATTAATCCCTTCGTTGTAAACTAAGATCTCGACCCGACGGTTTTTGCGCCGGCCCTTCCACGTCATATTTTGTTCGATCGGGGCTTTTTCGCCATATGAAATGCTCGTGATCTGTGTCGGATGAATCCCCTTGTTAACGATTAAGTGCCTGGCGACTTGATCGGCCCTCTTTTTACCCAGCTCATAATTGTAGTCCACGGTTCCGATGCTATCCGTATGGCCACTAACCAGAAAGATCGTCCGACCTGAATCCTTGAGATCGCTCTTCAGATCGCTGAGAAAACCATCGATTTCCCTCTTGGTCGGTTCCGACAGCCAAGCCGAATTCTTTGCAAACAGGGCTCCCTCTTTCAGATGGAGTACGAGTTTCCTTTCCAGTTTTAAATTGGCCAAGGTAACCAGAGCCTTGTAGGTCTTAGCTTTAGTCGCTTTCACCTCACCTTTAACACTTGAGAGCGTTCCTCCCATCTCCTTGACCCGTCCATCCGTTTTGACAACATTTCTTTCGACCTTACGCACCCGTCCCGTCAACGGACCCAATTCTTCGCGCACCCAGCTTCTCGTAGCCACGCATCCTTGAATAGCCGAAAGGATGAAGAAGAAACCAACGTAAAGAAACACACTCTTGACTTTGAGCCCATTGAGCACCATAGCGATACCTCCAAATTCCTAATAAAATGCTATTTTAAAGTATAGACTGCTAAAATAGCATATTTTTAGCAGGGTTGGAAATCTTTTTATTCATGGAGCCGTGCCAAAGAGGAGAATGGATGGGAATAGAATAATTGTTGGCGGAGAGGGAGGGATTCGAACCCCCGTTACCCGTAA
>JAUXIP010000170.1 GCA_030620935.1 Deltaproteobacteria bacterium
AGGAAAGCTATTCGAAGAGGAATCGAAGCTTTGCACCAAGGCCAGAAAGCGCTCAGAGAGATTTCGCCGACAGGTTGATTGCCGCCAGCTTTCCGGGGTCACGACCGGAAAGATCAGGAAGAAAAACATTTGAAAAAGCAACAAGAGCAGGAAACTGCTTGCGATGTAATTGAATTCGCGGGCTGACTCTACAATCCAGTTGATATAAAGGATGACCGGGTAATATAGAAAGGAGTAAATCCATACCCAACCGGGCCGATAGGGAATCCGGTCATCGATGGAAAGCTTTAAGTGTCTAGGGTACGTCAGATAATTGCGCTGACTCCAGAAGTAGAATTGATAGACACCGATGATGAGAAAGGTGCTTAGCGTTAGATGAATTAAATAATCTGCAGTTTTCATGCGACTCTCCTTAACTTTTGGAATTTACTATCTCCGTGGGAAACAGCGGCGCTGAAGGCTCAGATGTTTTGTGAATGGTCGAAGGTCGAGACCCCCGTGGGTTTCGAATGGTTTTTTTTGCGTCGTGCACGAGGGTGCGGGCCAGGCAAAGAAGGCCCGCCATTGCGGGTAAATAAAGCGTCGAGAACCGCCATAGCAGGTTGTAGGTGGGCGCAAAGCCGAAGGGTACAATCTCTGCCATGATCGCGGCGGAGGTGACCTCGGCGAAGCCTGCACCTCCGGGTGTGGGGGCAAAGAAAATTAGGAAGATCAGGGCCATTTGAGCTTCGGCGATTTGACGCACGGAAGAAATCCCGATTCCTAGAAATCGAAGGCAGAGGTAGGCCAAAGAAACACGCGCGAACAGAATGGTGAGGCTGAGCAAGACAACCCATACGAAATTTGCCTTGCCGAAGCGAATGAATCGCCATACATCGTTCCGGAATGTATCCATGACATCAACCAGCCTGCCCAATGGGCGGCCCACGCGGATCACGGCATGAGCTGTGAGGGCTTCAGCAGGCGGCCACCAATCGTTTAAGGTGCGATGGTTATTCCGTATTCTTGAGGAAATGCGAGAAACGATCGCAAGTGGAATCCGGAAGATATCGGGCCGGATGACTGCAAAGGTCATCAGAGAGCTAATGGAAAGAAGGGTCCAGACAGCTACCGAAAAGAGAGGCCCGATACTATCGATCTCAGAAATGAGGAGGGAGTACAGTCCCAGACAGAATAGAACGACCATCGTCCCGGCAAAGGACAAAAGGCTGATCGTTAGAGCAGTCCCCACTTTTACTCCATCACGGTTCAGGATGTAGATCTGAGCCGGCCCACCGCCGGTCTGCGAGGGCGTGAGCATAGAGATCGCAACGTTGGACAACTCTGCTTTGATGCAGGTCCACAGTGCAACGCCAGGGTTGAGGACGCGACACACCACCCGGATACGCAACGCAGCGGCTAGCGTTTCAATCGGAAGGCAAAGGAGGGTGGGTAACAAATAGATCCAGCGGAGGTGGCCCCACCTGGGTGAATCGTCGCTAGGCTGGATTTGATGGAACTCGTACCAAAAGATTCCGGCTGTTAGAATCACAAAAACCGCACTGCCGACAATTAACTTGACGCGGCTAACATTGAGGGACGAAGTTTTAACAAATCTATCCGGATCCTCAGCCCGCAAAACCGAGTCGGTGCTAATTGGGTCACTCAATTCTTGATTGCTAGTACTGGGACCATGGGCTGCCGGTAATGGAGCTCGGATTGATTCCTTGTGTCTTACAGTCTCTTCGGTGGCGCCCCGTTTGTTGTCGACAGTTATCATATCGACTACCTATCGCCCTCCAGGATTAATCGTGGCCCAGGTGGTAAGGGCGGGGACGTAGGTAATGAGCAATACCACGAGTAAAAGCACCAGAAAGAATGGGATTGCATGGCGATAGACCTGAACGAGTGGCTTGTCGAACCGATAGGATGCAAGGAAGAGATTCATGCCGACCGGCGGCGTCAGATATCCCAACTCCAGGTTGGTAAGGAAGATCATCCCAAGATGGAGTGGATGAATTCCGAATTGCTGACTGATCGGCAGGATCAATGGCACCACGATGACGATCGCCGAGAAGATATCCATCAGACAGCCGACTACAAGGAGAAAAACATTCAGGGCCAGCAGGAACACTATTTTTGACTCGACATGAGCTTGAACCCACTCGGCCGCCTTCATTGGGATTTGGGCGTCGACCAGATAATTGGTGAGGCCCATAGCGACTCCCAGAATGGCAAACACGCCGCCTACCAGAGTGGCGCAGTGGAGAAGGACTCGGGGCAGATCGCGTGTCGGGTGAAGTTCGCGGTGGATAATCGATTCAGTAATGAGAGCGTACACGACAATGATCGCTGCCGCCTCGATCAGGGTGCAAAAACCGCCGAAGATGGCAACCAGGGCTACCACGGGTAACAGGACCTCCCACTTTGACTCCCAAAGGGCGGCCGCAGTCGCGCGTATGTCGAAAGACGGCCGCACAGCCTTTAAACGGAGCCCCTCCCGAATCCCCAGGACGCCGACGGCGACGATCATGAGAATTCCCGGTACGATTCCCGCTTTAAATAGATCCGGAATCGGTGTATGGGCTACCACGCCGTAGAGAATAACCGCGAGACTGGGTGGGAATAGAAGGCCGAGAGAACCCGTGGCAGTTAGAAGTCCCACCGAGAATCTTTCGGGATAGCCGTTTTGAAGGAGTGCCGGCAAGAACAGTCCCCCCATCGCTAGAATGGTTACCCCGGAGGCGCCGGTGAATGTCGTGAAGAAAGCACAAACGAGGGTCGCAGCGATCGCCAATCCTCCGGGCGTCCAACCGAAAAGGGCGCGGAAGAGACGCACTAACCGTTGGCTCGCGCCACCCTCAGCGAGGATGTAACCAGCGAGCGTAAATAGAGGAATGGTCGGGATAAAAGGGGAGACGACGATTCTGTAGGTCTCGACTGGGATCGAGGCGATCGGGACGCCTTCGGAGAAAAAGAACAAAATCGCTGCTCCTCCGATCACGATAAAGATCGGGGCACCGAAAAATGCGGCCAAGAGAAGAGCGACCATACCCGGCCACAGGATCTCTAAAGCATGGGGGGCCAGGAGATATCCGATCACGGCTGCCACTGGAACAGCGAGAAAGGCTAGGGTACGACTCCACCAGTTCCCCGCATGGAGCACAAACCTCACGGTAATAATCGCAAAAGCAGCAGGGAGGATCGACTCAACTACCCAAATAGGCAACCACCCGCCTATCCTTACGGGCGATTCCGTCTCGGCGAGAACGAACTGGTAAGAGGCCCAGAAAAGCCCGGAAGCGACGGCGGTCGATACTGCAGCCACAAAAACAGAAACAACCTTCCGTAGTGGCGAGGGAAGGTTTACCAGGCCGGTTGACAGGTTCAGGTGTTGTCCTTCCCTCGACGCGACCATCGCCCCAAGAAAACCCACCCATAAAGTGATGTTCTGGATATAGTTGGAGGAGCCTGGAATTCCGGTCTTGAAGAATGTGCGCAGGAATAGCTCAAGGACAGGCAAGAAGCTCAGTCCAAGCAGGGCCGCCACGGCGAGATGGTTCTCGGCCGACCTCGCGAGGGTTGCAACCCTTGGGAAGCTACCCAGATCCACCACGTTACTTATGATCCTGAGAGACACGGTACTCATCTCGGAGCCTTTTCACTTCATCCACCATGTGAGCGGGGACTACTTTTCCAACAAGTTTCGGGTAGCCGGCACGGGCACTATTCTCCCATTGCTTCACCACATCCGGCGGGACGTGATGAACAATCAGGCCGTGCTTTTTCATCACATCAATTGAGTCGCCCCCAAGCTTTCGTATCTCATTTCGAAAGCGCGTACCGGCATTCCGAGCGGACTTGAGGAGAAGAGGCTTCAGGTCGCTTGGAATCTTCCGCCACTTGCTCGTCGAAATCACGGTTCCTCCGATGAGAAGCCCCCATTTTAGGTCGGTCATGTGCTTTGCCAGGCCGAACCACTGAAACGATAGAGCGGCAATGGGGGGTGCAACGAAGACATTGATCAAACCGGATTGTAAACCCATGTGGATCTCGTTGGAGGCCAGGGAAACCGGGTTGTACCCGGCGTCCCTCCACGCCTCGACGTAAGCGGAATCACTTGCCCAAGCGAACAGCTTTAGCGGTTTGAGATCACCTGGGCGCACAACGGGTTTCTGGGCAAAGAAGCGTACCCAACCGGCATCTCCCCAGTTCAACACCTTGAAGCCCTTCGCCTCCAGGAGCATCTCGAATTTCGGCTTCAGACGCTCCATCACGAAATCAAACTCCTCATAAGAGTAAAACAACATCGGCATCTGGAGCGCCTGGATCTCTGGAACAATTTCGGATAGGCCGACCCCGGTTAAGACGGCTGCCTGGATCTGTCCAATCCTTAACTTCCGGACCATGTCAGGCTCGTCGCCGGCAACGCCTCCAGGGTATATCCGGAATCGAATCTTTCCGCTGGAGGCCCTCGTCCATTCTTCCGCCATATCACGCAGTATGTTGTGCCAGGGTGAACCCTCAGGAGCGAGTGTGGCGAGCTTTATGGATTGAGCTGATGCGAGGACAGGAAAAAATAAGCAGTGGAGCAACATAACCGTGCCTATGACAAATTTATGTTTCATCTTTTCTTCTCCTATCTGTCCGCCTCTAAGAAGAGATCGGGAATGCGCGTTTTAAGCCATCGGGCGCGACGTCGGGCGATTGTGTTGGCAAGCCGCAGATCGGCTATTTTGTCAGGGTCGACGCTAAGGGCCGCCTCGATGAGTGCTCGGAACTCTGCAAGATTCTGTTCCCGAAGGGTCACCGACTCGGCTAGGGCAAGATGAACCGAGGCGCGCTGACCGGCAGAGATTTCGAGTGCCCGGTGGTAATGCTCCCGGGCCCGATCGGCACTTCCTCCCGGACGGCTCCCCTCGTAAGAGATGAAATATTCATGGGCGGCGCCTAAATTGTATTTCTCGTCGAGTTCAAGGACTCGCCGTACCAATTTGCCCGCTATCGGCAGCTCCGCAATGAGGTCAAGGTTCTGTTTGGCTGCCGTGAGTGCGCCGGCCCACGAAACGCCGGCCCAGTAAAGAAACGGAACCTCCTCCTCCGTTGTCATGGCTAGGGCGGTCGCCATGGAGCTATGGAGCTTGGAGATGAAGTTGGGATGATTAAGCTCTATGCCTCGAAGGGCATAGTCCCGGGCACGGAGGTAAAGCTTGTGAGCGCGGCTGCGGAGCTCACGAGCTTTAAGTAGATCAGTTGAGTCAAACCGGCTTGCATCTTCCTGGAGGAGGTAAGCATACACGGTAAAGCCTCTCGCCGCTGCAAGGAGGAGCCCACGGTGCTCGGGCGACACGGCCAGGAGACCCTCAAACGTTTTCAGACCGAATGGCATTGCTTCGCGGATCAGATCGGGATCGTTGTCCGAAGTGTAAACACCGCCGCCGCCGGAGAGCGCGTCGCCTATGATATTCACTGCGGTCCGTTGGAGTGAGCAGCCTGTCG
>JAUXIP010000201.1 GCA_030620935.1 Deltaproteobacteria bacterium
AATCTCCGCGGCATGAGATTGTGGAACATCCATCCCTGGAAATTAGGCGTTGCCATCGTCAAGGATTTCGCTCTGACCACATCCTTCGCCTTGACCTTCAAGGCCTCCTCAAAGCTGGAATAGGCGCATTCTACCCCTTCTTTCCCCTTGGGTCATATCCGAGGCTGTCAATTTTTACATTGGCCGCAGAGCTTACGCTCGTACAATGACTTATCCCCTTCCCGCCTAATCAAAGAGAGAAAAGGACCACAGCGCTGTGTAAAGTCAAGCAATGACCCTCATCCCTCTTCTCAAGCCCAGGATGGCTTCCAGAATGGGGAGAATTTTTCTTTTGCCTCTTCCGTAACGATAAACTTTTTGCCTTCTTAGGGTCCGGCTTGTTTGGCTGCTCCTTGAATGGCTCTGACGGTGTAAAGTTGCGCGAGATGGGCGCGAAATTCGGCAGAGGCATGCACATCTTGCAAAGGTTCCACTCCTCGAGCCACTTGGAAGGAAGCGTCTTGGATAAGGTCCGGTTTCAATGGATTCCCTCTCAGACGTTCTTCGACACCTTTGGCGCGAAAGGGCTTGGAATCGAGACCGGTTACACCGATACCAACATCCTCACATAACTTTTTTCTATTTACTTTGATCCATGCTGCTACACCCACGATAGCAAAACCGGAAGCCTTCTGCGTCATTTTAAGGTAAGCGGTACCACAAAGGCCAGACAAAACAGGGACACGGACCTCCGTGAGGATTTCATCGGGGCTCACGGCGGTGGTCATGAGATCTAGAAAAAACTCCTCAGCTGGAACGGAGCGTTTACCCTTGGGCCCCGTCAGCCTCAACACTCCCCCAAGTGCCAGTATCGCCGCGGGGATATCTGCCGCGGGATCGGCATGAACCAAGCTTCCACCGATGGTTCCACGATTGCGCACCTGAGCGTCGCCGACGGCTTTAGCGGCCTTAGGAAGAAGCGGACACTTTTTTTCCAGAAGCACTGAACTCTCTATTTGATAGTGAGTGGTCAAAGCGCCGATGACCATTTCATCCCTTTCCTGTTTGACACCGGCCAGGCCGGGAATTTTGCTTAAATCGACTAGCAACTTAGGCGTAGTAAGCCTAAGCTTCATCATCGGAAGAAGACTATGGCCGCCGGCCAGAAGCTTCGCCTCCTCTCCATGGGAGGTCAACGCACGAATCGCCTCATCCAAAGTTTGTGGCATCATGTAGTCGAACGGAGCCGGAATCATTGTCCACCTCCCTCGTTTGGAGAAACCTTGGACCGGCACGCCCGCCATATTTTCTCGGGTTTTAACGGCATGTCGATGTGACTTACGCCAAAGGGTGCCAAGGCGTCCACCACAGCATTGACAAAAGCCGGAATCGATCCGATCGTTCCCGCCTCCCCTATCCCTTTGACTCCAAGGGGGTTGACCGGAGTGGGAGTCTCCGTGCGAGCCAGTTCCAACCGCGGGAAGTCCTCAGCCCGAGGCAGGGCATAATCCATCAAGCTCCCGGTCAGGATCTGGCCATTTTCATCGTAGATAACCTCCTCAAAAAACGCCTGCCCCATGCCTTGGGCGACGCCGCCCTGAATCTGACCGTCCACCAAAAGCGGATTAATAACCTTGCCGCAGTCGTCCACGGCCACGTATCTTTTGACCTGGATCGAGCCACTCTTTGGATCCACCTCAACAAGGCAGATGTGGGTGCCGAAGGGAAAAGTAAAATTGGACGGCTCGAAGACAGACTCGGCTGAAAGGCCCGGCTCCATTTTTTTGGGAAGGTTTTTAGGCACGTAAGCCTCCTGTGCGATTTTTTGAATGGTCAGTCCTTTTTTCGGAACGCCTTTTACACTGAATCTTCCGTTGGAAAAAACCAAGTCGTCCGGGTCCGCCTCTAAAATATGGGCCGCTATTTCACGCGCTTTTTCTTTGACCTTTTCGGTCGCCTGATAGATCGCGGTCCCGCCGACCGCGGTGGCCCGGCTGCCGAAGGTACCGATCCCCCTAGGGACAATAGAGGTGTCTCCGTGGAGCACGCTGACATCATCGAGCGCGACACCCAGCTCGTCGGCGACAATCTGAGCAAACGAGGTCTCCTGCCCCTGCCCATGGGGTGATACTCCGGTAAGCACCGTTATTTTACCCGTCGACTCCACCTCCACCTTGCCGTACTCCCACATCCCCTTAGGTCCCATGGCGCAGATCTCGACATAAGTCGCCAATCCGATACCCCGATAGATCCCTTTCTTTCTGAGCCGCTTCTGCTCGCGCCGCAGCTTTTCATAGCCGGCCAGCTTCAGACCCTTGGCCAGAGCTCCCTGATAGTTTCCGCTGTCATAGCTGAGTCCGGTTGCGGTCTTAAACGGGAATTGGGAGGGCTTCGGAAAGTTCTTCCTACGCACTTTCACGGGATCGATTTTCAACTCTTGAGCCACCCGGTTCATCATCCGTTCGATCACGTAGGTTGCTTCCGGCCTTCCGGCCCCGCGATAGGCATCCGTCGACATTTTGTTGGTAAAGACCCCGGTGATCTCGACGTTGATGGCGGGAATTGTGTAACAGCCGGGAAGCATGAGTCCGGTAAACGGCGGAATAGCGGGAGTGTAGAGCTGATAATAGGCGCCGATGTCGGCGCTGACTTTGTACTGGAGCCCCAAAATCGTCCCATCTTTTTTCACCGCGACATCGACTTGTCCAACCTGTCCCCGGCCATGAATAGTCGCCTGGATGTTTTCTCTCCGACCCTCGATCCACTTGACCGGACGGCCCAGCTTTACGGCCAGATAACCAACCAGCCCTTCCTCGGCATAGATATTAAGCTTGCTGCCGAACCCCCCACCTACTTCGGGCGCGATAACACGAACCTTGTCTTCCGGCAGCTTGAGCATAAGAGAAAGCTTGCTTTTAAGCAGATGGGGAATTTGCGTGGAGGACCAGACGGTAAGTTCCTTTTCACCGGGAAGATAGCTGGCCATAACCCCTCTGGGCTCGATAGCGATCGGGGCCAGCCGCTGGTGAACCAAGCGCTGCGTAACCACCTTGTGCGCTTTTTTAAATGCCTGATCTAAAGTCCCTTGCTTGTGAGACCAGCGAAATGCGACGTTGTCCGGCCATTCAGAATGAACGGCGGGCGACCCTGGGGCCAGAGCCTTTTCGGGATCCGAGACCACCGGCAAGGGTTCGTAATCGACGCGGATTAGATCGAGCGCATCCTGCGCCGCATACCGATCTTCCGCAACAACGGCCGCCATCCCCTCGCCCACGAAGCAGACCTTATTCACGGCCAGGACATAATGCTTAGGCACTCTAAGAGTGGGGTCTTCACTTCCCACCGGTACGGTGCCTACCTGGTCGCGGATATCTTCTCCTGTGATAATTGAAACCACACCTGGAAATTTGAGAGCCGAGTCGATCTGGATCGACTTGATCCGCGCATGGGCATAAGGGCTTCTCAAAATCGCCACATGGAGAATGTTGGGAAGGTCGATGTCATCGACATAGCGGGCCTGACCACGCACCAGCCTCGGGTCTTCGCGCCGCTTCACCTTGGCACCAACTAATTTGCTTACAGGCATGGTTTACTCCGTTCCTCGGCGGCAAGCCCTCCAGCCATGGGAGGAGGCTCCTCGGGCACCACTCTTCCGATCGCAGCCAATGAAAACGGTTTCAATATGAAAGTGAGGGGGGCCTGCCAAGCAAGCCGAAGGCACCGAGACTGAACGGTTCGGAAAAAGCAGAAGCCCATTGCCTTCGGCGCGAAAGGCAAGTCCCCGAACGGAATATCCGCCGAGGAGGCACTGGAGCGAAGGGATGAAGGTTTTCTCCTTGATTCGGTCGGTCCGGAGGATCTTGAAGGAGCGATGCACCTATCTACCCTTCCGCATCTTTCTCGCCGCATATTGGACCGCATCCACGATATGTTGATAGCCCGTACAGCGGCAGAGATTCCCATTGATGCCGTGGCGAATCTCCTCTTCCCTAGGATTGGGCCGGCGGAGAAGTAGCTGGTAGGCAGAAAGAATCATCCCGGGCGTACAGTAACCACACTGAAGCCCGTGGCATTCCCAAAAACCCTCCTGCAACGGATGGAGTTCTTCTCCCTTTGCCAGACCTTCAATCGTCAGAACATCCCCACCATCCGCTTGAACGGCCAAAACAGTGCATGATTTTACCGCCTCGCCGTTCAGCATCACGGTACAGGCACCGCAGACGCTGGTCTCACAACCGACGTGGGTGCCCGTCAATCCCAAAACTTCGCGGATGTAATGCACGAGCAGGAGACGAGGCTCGACCTCGTCAGTGTGAGCAACTCCATTGACACGGAGAGAAATCTGTTTTTTGGCCGCCATCGAAGTTCTCTTGCTCGTTAAACTCTTTTGCTATACCTAGGAGCTATACTCCAATGATGCCCGAGCGATCAAGCTTCCCTATACAGCCCTGGCAGTAATGGGACTTCCCATTAGGGTCAAAAATCACCGTGAGTAATATTGACCATAGTCGAAAATTGCCGTAACAGTCACCGACGCCGTCCTCGCATTCTCACCGGCGGATCTCCAAGAAGCCACGAGCGAGCCTGGCATCCGCGTTGCCGAATATTGCCTGGTGATCAATCAGTGGTATCTGTTTTTATGGCCGCCGGGAGATAGACAGCGCTATGAGGTCATGCTGTGGGTTACGTGAAAAAACTCCTTTAAATTCGCCCGATATTCGAAAAGTACACTGTCCCCCTTTTTCACTGGTGGAAGCCGTGGAGCCGAATGGGCAAATCCACGGCGTAAGATCGGATGACGGCAAGTCGAATAACGGCTGGGTAAGCTATAAATGGCTCTTCCGGCGATTTACTGTGCGATAAATCTCGTCCAGCGATTTGCCACGCCAGAAGCGTTTAATCTCTTTGACTGTGTCTCCTTCGCCGCGCTCGAACGCAACCACGA
>JAUXIP010000237.1 GCA_030620935.1 Deltaproteobacteria bacterium
CCGCCCAGCAAGGCCGCAAATGGGTTCTCGGGAGCGGAAAGGATTCGTCCCAGGTATTCGAGTTCTTTTTGAAGGAGAAGGCCGGCTCCCTTTTCACGAAAAAACCTTACCATGCCCACCGTCGAGGCGTGGGCTCGGTGTGCCGCGCCGAAGGCATCGTTGACGTAGACATCCGCCAGAGAGGCGAGGGCTTGAGAAAAGGCAAGATCGTCCTCTTCCTCCTCTTTGTGAAAACGCAGGTTTTCCAGCAAGATCACTGGATGCTTTGGGTCTTGCACCAAAGCCTCTACCTCGGAGCCGATGCAATCCGGCGCCAGAGCCACGGGACGGGCCAGGGATTTTTCGAGGTGCTCGCGCACCGGTGTGAGACTCCATTCCGGGCTCTTTTTACCCTTTGGTCGTCCTAGATGCGATGCGATGAGAACCTTTTTAGCTTTTCCCAGTATGAAACGCAGCGTCGGCAGCGTGCTCTCGATGCGGTGTGTTTCCATGATCTGTCCGTTATCGATGGGGACATTGAAGTCGACGCGGACAAAAACCCTTTTGTTTTTGAGGTCAAGCTCTTTGATTTTACGGATCATGACGCTGAGATACTCCTAAAGAGGATTAAGCCGTCAGCTCTCCCGACAAAAAGGGCGCTCGTTTGACTAAATACAAGGGTTATATTACTTTTTCAAATGGTTGAGTGGATTCTTCGATGTCGTTTTTCACGTTTCTTCAATTGCTGGCCCAGGCAGGGTTGGCTCCCCCGCAAACTCTGGGCATTCTGGATCTCGTCCGGGGATCCGGTGTGGTCGTCCAAGGCGTTCTTTACCTTCTGGTTTTTTTCTCGGTAGTCAGTTGGGGTATCATCTTTCACAAATACCGGCAGGTGCGCACGGCTAACGTTCGGTCCGAAAAGTTCATCGAGATTTTTTGGGACAGTCGTAATCTCTCTTCGATCCACGATGCCAGCCGGGAATTGAAGGCGAGTCCGGTGGCTCAGGTCTTTCGCTCCGGCTATGAAGAGCTTCTTCGGATCTCCCGCAGTAAAAAGGAAGGACGCCAAGGAGAAGGATTGACGACGGAATTGGGCAGCGTTGAGAATGTTTCCCGGGCCATGAAACGAGCGACTAGTGTGGAAATTACCCGATTGGAAAAAGCCCTCACTTTCTTGGCTACAACGGGAAGCACCGCTCCGTTTATTGGTCTCTTTGGAACGGTATGGGGAATCATGAATGCTTTCCGGGGGCTGAGTGTTACCCACTCTTCCAGCATCCAAGCAGTCGCCCCCGGGATTGCTGAAGCCTTAGTGGCTACGGCAGCGGGGTTGGCAGCAGCTATACCGGCGGTCGTCGCTTACAACCACTTTGTCCAAAGGATCAGGGTCTTAGCCTCGGAGATGGACAATTTTTCCCACGAGTTTTTAAACATCGCCGAGCGGCACTTTTTGAAATAATTTATTTTTAGTCTAGAATCTTGGATGGTCGATTCGGAATAAGGAGACTATATGGCGTTGGACTCTAGCTCTCAGCGGAATGGAACGACTATTTCGCAAATCAATGTGACTCCGTTGGTCGACGTCATGCTGGTGCTTCTGGTCATCTTCATGGTCACGGCGCCTATCCTTCAGCAAGGCGTTCAGGTGAATCTCCCCCAGGCCCAGGCCGGGGCGATCCCGGGAACGGATGAGCAACTGGTAGTCACGATTGATCGAAAGGGAAAGATTTACCTGAACGACAACCCCATGAGCCTCGCCGAGTTGGGCAAGAAACTCCGCGCGATTCGCCGCCTCCAGCAAGATAGAGGGGTATACTTACGAGCTGACAACGACGTTCGATACGGCGTCGTGATCAAGACGATTGCGGAGATCAAGGAGGCGGGCATTAAAAAACTGGGGATGGTCACCCGTCCCTTATCTGAACAGAGTTGATGGCAGAGAGCCGTTCAGCCGAAAAAAGAGTATCCCAGGATCGGCCGATTCCTTCCGAGGGAGAAGGATGGTGGCTTGGGAGATGGGTTTTTTGCTCCTGTCTCATCCACGGGATACTGATCTTAGGTCTCTTTCTCTTTCCTCGTGCGCCGTTTGCCAAAGCTCCGACTTACCCGGTCTATACGGTTGAGCTGCTTGGCGGCGAAAAAGTGGGAAGGAAAAATCTGGGATCTGTAGTATCCCCCGATCCGCCGAAACCCGCACCCAAAAAGGTCAAGGTAAAAACTCCACCTCCAAAACCTAAGGAAAAGGAGCCCAAGAAAGCGCCGCCAAAAAAGCCGGAGAAAGAAGTTGCGAAAATTAAGAAGGAGCCTGAGCCGAAGCGGGAACTTCCCGAGCGGTTGCGTGAAAAGATGTACCAAGCAGCTATAGATCGAGCCAAAAATCGGCTAGAGGCCGAGCGGAAAGAGAAAGAAAAGGAAGAAGTTCTCCAATCCGGCCCCGGTGAGGGCGAGGGGGCGGCTGCGTTGGGTAAAGGAGGAAAGGGCGGAGGAATCCTCAAAGGAGTCGAATTTCTCATCTACCGCAATCGTATGCTTTACTTGATTCGAGAGAGCTGGACATGGGTGGGAAAAAGGGCCGACTTGGAGGTGAAGGTGCGGTTTGGCGTTCGGGAGGATGGTGAGATTGTTGGGCTCAGGGTTATGCAGGCTTCCGGAGATCCCTCGTACGACGACTCGGTTTTCCGGGCTGTCAAAAAGGCCAGTCCTTTGCCACCCCCTCCAGAAGATTATCGTAAAGATTTTATGGATGTGGAATTGACTTTTCACCCAAAGGATTTAGGGGGTTGAGCCAGTGTCCTTAAAAGCATTTTTTATATCAATTCTCATATTTTTTGTTTCCTCAGTATCTCTCCATGCTCAAGTGAAAGGCCTCAACGTCGGCCCGGAGAGTGAGCGTTACCCTATCGCGGTCTCTCCGCTCAAGAACCTTGGCCCGGGTGAAGATGGAGGAAGGCTTTCGGAAGGCATTGCGGATACCATGGTGCGCGATCTGGAGCTTTCGGGTTGGTTCAAGGTCTTGGATCGGTCGGCTTATATTGAAGATTCTCAGACGAGCGGAATCACCCCAGGAAGTTTTGATTTTGGAGATTGGTCCGTTTTAGGCGCCGAAGGGTTGGTTAAGGGAGGGTTTCAGCTTCAAGGCGAGGAGTTAACGGTGGAGCTGCGTCTCTTCGACGTCTACCAAGGAAAGCAGATCGTGGGAAAGAAGTATGCCGGGAAGGTCAAAGACTTTCGTCGGATCGCTCATAGGTTTGCCGACGAGATTATTTTTCAATTTACCGGCATCGAAGGGGTCTTCAATACAAGAATCGCCTATGTCTCCAACGGCGGCGGGCGCTTTAAAGAAATTTATGTTTCCCACCTCGATGGCAGTGAGAAGATACAGGTAACAAACAATCGCACGATCAATCTGTCTCCCACTTGGACTCCCGACGGGCGCTCTATCTTGTACACCTCGTACAAGGAAGGGAAGCCGAGTCTTTATCTCTATGATTTCTTCAACGGCACGGAGTTTAAGTTTTCTGCACGCACCGGCTTGAATCTCGGCGGGAAGTGGTCGCGCGACGGCGACGTTGTCGCGGTCTCTCTTGAGAGACGCGGCAACCTGGCTCTCTACTTGCTGGATCGTACAGGCAAGATGATTCGGCGGCTCACCGAGACTCCGGCCATCGATGTCTCTCCTTCTTGGTCCCCCGACGGAAGGCGTCTGGTCTTTGTATCCAACCGGAGCGGAACTCCTCAACTCTATATTATGGAAGTGGCCTCCGGCGCTACGCGTCGTCTCACATACAGCGGCGGCTACAATACCTCGCCTGACTGGTCTCCCCGAGGAGACAAGATCGTATACACCGGAAGGGCAGGTGGCCGTTTTCATATCTTTAGTATCGATGTTGACGGAAACGAGCCGCAGCGATTGACCTCCGATCGCGGCAACAACGAAGATCCTTCATGGTCTCCCGACGGCAGGTACATCGTTTTTACTTCCGACAGGAGAGGCCGGTATCAGATCCACATCATGCAAGCCAACGGTCAAAATCAGCAAAGATTGACAGGTTCAGGGGGAGATGATACAAATCCGTCATGGTCGCCGCGTCTGGAGTAAATTTTTCTCCGGGGGCAGAGAGGAAAGAAACATGGTGGGTCACGGGGCCACCTTTTTTTATGCGCTGATGTTTCTTGTCTTTCTGGGCTTTAGCGGTTGTGCCGAGCTTTTCTCGAATGGCTCCAAGCTTTTGTCTTCCGCGCAAGAAGGGGCTTCAGAAGAACCATCGCCGATATCGGTTTCGCAACCCACCGGGCCGCCAAGTCTGGAGGGTGTTCGCCGGGGTCACAACCCGATCACGCCACCGTCCAGTCCGTTGAAAGACATCTATTACGAGTTCGACAGTTATACTTTGACTGCGGAGGGTCGTGAGATTCTTGAAAACAATGCCGAGTGGATGAACACCAACTCTTCCGTCCGTATAGAGATTGAGGGCCATGCTGACGACAGGGGAACTAGTGAATACAACTTGGCTTTAGGCGCCC
>JAUXIP010000189.1 GCA_030620935.1 Deltaproteobacteria bacterium
GCATTGGCCAGGGCCGTATGACCTCGATCCGTCACTGTTACAATCCGTTCACGCCGATCTTCCCCTGCCTCGATCCGAATCAGTCTCTTCTTTTCGAGCGGCCTCAGATTCCGCGTGAGCGTCGTTCTATCCGTCACAGTCGTCTCGGCTAACTGTTTCACCGTCACGGGTCCCCGATTTCTAACGACCACCAAAAGTGTGAACTGCGTACCCCGAAGATCCTGTGACCGCAGCGCCTCGTCATAGAGCTGGGTCACTACGCGGGCTGCCTTTCGGATGTTGAAACACGCGCATACCCTTCCCATCCCCACGCACTTGCCCATATCGAGCGTTTTAGAAGACATGCTTAGGTGTATATGCACCGTTTGGGTCTTTGTCAAGATGTCAGGAAAAAATTGCACGCTTTACCTGAGCTGTAAACCCCGTTCCACGAACTTACGGTCGTGACTTTGGGGCTCTTCCCTCCGGGGAATTTCAGAACATCACCCCCCACTCACGTTCGCGGCGTTCTGTGGTACGGGGTAAACGATTGTCCCCTACTTTCCCTCTTCCTGCTTAGGGGCATTAAAGTGCAGTCCTGAACGGGAATAACTTGTCCCCGTAGTCTTTACGAGAGTAACCACCTGCTGTAGACCCGAGATAAGATCGCGCTTTCGCAGGGAATCAAGTGGATGAAGGAAAGCCGCCCAGATAATCCCTTTGAAGACTGCATATCGAGCATCCAAGGCCGTCGAAAAATTGGCCTCCATCATTCGCATCAGGACCTTCGGATCTAAGCCCTTTACTTCGGTCGCGGGTGCGATCACGCGCATCCGGTTGTGAGATTCGTCTGTAATAACCATGAGCGGCACTCCGTCCCGCACTATCTCCCATCGGCCGTTCCCGCCTTTGACTTGTGTTTCTACACCTCTCAAGATTCCATCCAGTCTTGCATTGGTCATGGGCTCTTTAGGAGTGAACTCTTTCCCCTCTTCCGCCCCCTCTATCCTGGCACCCACCAGAATTACTACGAGAAACCCGAAGATCCATAAAACCATCTTCTTCATGCCCGAATCCTCCCTCTTAAGAACCGGCACATTCCTACTTGGGGAATTAGATTGCCAGCGCAGATGTCTTTTTTAGGGCCAAGGTTTTTAAGAAGCGATTAGTCCTCTCCTGGATTCCGTTTAAGTTGGTACCAGGGACAGATTGTAGATGCCGAAGATCTTTGAAGGTATCGATATCAAACCAAGGTGGAAGAAGACGAGGCGCGATTCCGAGATGGCCGAGCTTTTCGGTCGTCGCGGCAAGGACATTGCTACTGCTCCAGGCAATCTCCTTGAATATCTCGGGAACCCTCTGCTTCATCCCTATCAGATAATATCCACCGTCTCGACTGGGTCCTAAGACAACTTCTTCCGACTCCTTCAATGCCGAAAAGGCCTCTTCCAAAAACCGAAGAGGCAAAGCAGGCACATCACTACCGACAAGAACTACGTTCTTATAGCCCTCTTTCATTAGATCATCGAAGACATTTTTCATCCGCTCCCCTAGATCACGTCCCCGCTGGGGGAAACAGCGAAACCCGTAAGGGACAGCGTCCTCGAAAAAAGAGGCTGCCTCTATTGGCAAAAAAGCTACGAACCGGTCGGCTGCTTTGAATGATTTTAGATTTGCCAGAAGATCCAAAAGCAGACAGCGCGAAAGCTCCGCAGCTTCCTTTGGAGAAAGAGGAGGAACAAGGCGGGTCTTGGATTGACCTGGAATGGGGGCCTTGGCCATGACTACGAGGGCATTAGCGTGCATCGTTATAAAACCGCTTTAAAAGAAACGGCGATACCTTTGTGAGATAACAAAGCCTGAGCATCCACATCTTGAGAATAGTCCGCCATATCCCCTCTTTTTCCCATCGCCTTGCCGAAGTCACCACCCGGCTCCTAAGACAGGCAATCCGCCCCCTTTTTTTCAGCATGTGGGAAAATGCGATATCCTCCAATAAGGGAAGGTCTGGAAATCCACCGATCTTTTCGAAGACATCTCGGCGGACAAAGATTGCCTGGTCGCCGGTCGCTACCTTGGTCAAACGGGAACGAAAGCTGATCATATTTCCGATTACCCTGAAGATCCAGCGATCATCATCCAATCTGACATCGAAACGGCCACCTACGTAGCGAGAATCACTTAGCACAAAGCGCACATCATCAAGACCGGAAACTGGGAGAAGGGTATCGGCATGCAGAAACAGTAGAATCTCTCCCGTCGCATGCCGCGCTCCCCTATTCATTTGCCGAGCCCGCCCTCGCGGGGAAACTAGCACGACCGCTCCCGCCTTCTCGCAGATTTCATCGGTTCGGTCTGTGCTCCCGCCGTCAACAACAATGACCTCATCTGCCCCAAGAGATTTCAAACTGTTGAGCGTCGATGCGATGCTCTTTTCTTCGTTCAGCACAGGAATAATCACACTAATGCGCATGCAGGTCCCTCTCAAGGCGCAATCGTCGGTTCCGAGCCATTGAGCCGCCAATCATAGTCGTGATCGAGCCGACCGTCATATAACCGCACAGCCCTGACCAGTTCCGGCTTTGCGTATCGCAGCCAATGTTGCATAAGCCCTCCAGCGCTGCCGCCAAAATCCTGCTGAAACCAAATATAGATGCTGGAAACGCGGAGATTACCGTTCTCGACCGCGACCCCACGTGGATGATTGACATATTCTCTTGCCCCTTGCTCAAGCAGAGCATCGCTATTGTCGCTGGTGTAAGCAATCGGCTGTAGATTCGGACAACCGAGGCTGGCGCAATTAACCGCGTAGTGGACCCGATTGTCTTTCCAAATCGGCCGGAGAATCCGATGCTCGATATCATCAAGCGAGAGTTTTTCCCCCTCGACCGTTATCAGCTTTGCGCCCCAGGGTCCCCGGCTGAATATGCCAGGAGAGATATTGATCTCCCGGATCGATTCCACCGGATAGCGGGATAAAATAAGTTCTACGGTCAAGGCATTGTAGAGATTGATCCAGTAGGCCTTTTGTTCTGTCCGATTGTAGATGGAGATCGGCAGGCTTCCGAGATTTTGCAGATAGCTTTTTAAGGAACTGCGATCTTCGGGAGTCACGGCGTCGTAGCGCACGCGATTGACGCCCGAAGGGTGAGGAGCAAGTAAATACTTCCTGAGAAATTGGTCCCAAAGGCCGTGATCGATCTCTCGCGCGCTGGCGGGGTCATGCTTTTGCCATCGGGGCCAAAGCTTAGCTCCCGGGGCCGCTTCCGATTCAGCCGCAATCCAACATAGTAAAAATGCCAGCGCAATCGTTCTGAATTTCATCGTCTCCATGCCAACCATTTTTCAAAAATCTTTTTCACCGTCGGCGTTAATCTTTGACGCATATAAGCATCCCCGACCTTTCGCAGTACTTCCGCCTGGGTGGGATAGGGATGGATCGTCGAGGAGAGAACCCCGACCTTTTGCCCGGCCACCATCGCCAGCGTCAGCTCGCTGATCATCTCACCGGCATGACGGGCGACGATGGTGCCTCCCAGGATTTTGCCGTTCTTTTTATCGTAGTGAACCCGTGCGAAGCCTGAAGTTTCGCCGTCGAGCACGGCGCGATCCACGTCATCGAGCGACTGCGTAATGGTCTCCACCTGAAAGCCGGCTGCTACGGCGTCCTTTTCGTAATAACCGACGTGAGCAATCTCAGGATCCGTATACGTGCACCAGGGGATAACAAGACTCGTCACTTTTCGCCTACCGTAAAACAGAGCATTAGCCAGTACGATCCGGGCCATCGCGTCGGCTGTATGGGTGAACTTATAGCGGGAGCAGATATCACCTGCGGCGTAGACTCGAGGATTGCTGGTCCGCAGCCTGTCATCCACGTCAACTCCATACTTCGTATATTTAACTCCCGCCGCATCCAATCCTAGTCCTTCCAGATTCGGACTGCGGCCGCCGCCGACGAGAATTTCATCGACAACGATGTCGTAAGAGCCGTGGAGCGACTCGACCGTCAGCCGCTTGCCGCCGCCGTCGACTTTAGCCACCTTCAACTCTTTGCCGCAGCACATCAGCGTGATGCCGTCGCGGTCCATCGACTTGTGAACAACCCCGGCGGCATCGGGATCTTCGTTGGGCATAATACCGTGCAGCGCTTCGATCAGATGGACCTCGCTGCCGAAGCGAGCGAATGATTGCGCCAGCTCACATCCGATGGGACCGGCGCCGATAACAGCGATGCGTTGGGGAAGTTTGGTCAAAGTAAAAATGGTCTCGTTGGTATAGTAACCGGCCTCAGCCAATCCAGGAACAGGCAGCTCGCTGGCCCTTGCGCCGGTGGCGACAACGGCCCGGTCAAACTCAAGCCGCTTGCCATCAACTTCAACGGCGGACGGCGTGACAAACCGGCTGTTACCGATAAAAACATCCACTCCCAATTTGCGGAAGCGCTCGGCGGAATCGTGGCCGCTGATCCCCGCCCGCAGACGGCGCATCCGCTCCATAGCCTGAGCAAAAGCCGCATCCGGCGCTCTATCAAACTCAATCCCGAATTCCTTGCCGTTGCGCGCGTCAAAGGCGGCACGGGCCGCACGGATAAGTCCTTTTGAGGGGACACAGCCTACGGTCAGGCAGTCTCCACCCAAAAGACTACGCTCGACCAATGCGACTTTGGCGCCCAGCCCGGCGGCTCCTGCGGCACTAACGAGACCAGCCGTTCCGGCGCCCAGCACGACGAGATTGTATTTCCCTGAAGGATTCGGGTTGACCCAACCGGAAGGATGGCAATTCTGAATGAGCTTCCGATCATGAACATCGTCAACAAGCATCATCTGGTCGATGGGTGTCGGTGTGTGCTCGCGGTTTTCCTTTTCGCCCCTGGGTGCAACCTGAGACTGCGTTTCCGGCTCTTCTACCTCGCGCATGGCCCGCCGTGCGATCCGCGTAACGACGACGACCACCGCAATGGTCGCGAGTAACCCAACATACTTCAATGCTTGCTGGAAAAGATCGGCCGAATCTGTCATCTGACTTGTGAGAGCATCTCGCGCCGCCGCACCGATGTAAACATAGAGAAAAATACCAGGCAGCATACCCAGCAAAGTTGCCAGAACGTAAGAACCGGTCCTCACCGCGGTCAGCCCTAAGAAGTAGTTAAGC
>JAUXIP010000245.1 GCA_030620935.1 Deltaproteobacteria bacterium
TCCTGTGGACCACGTAGGGCCTCGAGTGCTGCTGCCTGGGCAATGGAAGTGGGATTAGAGGTGCTCTGGCTCTGGATCTTGGCGGCAGCCGAGATCACGGGAGCTGGGCCGACCGCATAACCGATGCGCCACCCAGTCATGGCATAGGTCTTGGAGACGGAATTAACAAGTATCGTTCTCTCTCGCAATTTGGGATTTATGGTCAGGATGCTGTGAAAATGGAACCCATCATAAACGATCTTCTCATAGACGTCGTCAGAGATGACGAGACAATCATGACGCTCCAAGATGCGAGACAGGGCTTCCAAATCATCCCGACTATAGGCTGTTCCTGTTGGGTTACTTGGGCTATTGAGAATGAATGCCCTTGTCCTGGGAGTTAAGGCGGCCTGCAAGTCAGCCGCGGTGATTCGAAATCCATTTTCAGGTTTCTGCGGAATGATTTTCGGAACCGCACCACACAGCAAAGCCATGTCGGAATAGCTGACCCAGTAGGGCGCCGGAATAATGACCTCATCCCCCTCATCCAAGGTGGCCTGCATGATGTTGTACAGCGAGTGCTTCCCTCCACAACTGATCAATACCTCATCTTTATCGTACTGGAGGTTGTTATCCCGCTGATACTTTTCCGTAACAGCTTCACGTAGGGGCGCTATGCCTCTTACCTCCGTGTACTTAGTCATCCCCCTTTTGAGGGCCTGAACGGCAGCCTCCTTGATGTGTTGGGGAGTATCGAAGTCGGGCTCGCCGGCAGTAAAATTGACAATATCCATACCCTGTTCCCGTAGCTTCTGGGCCTTCGCGGTCATCGCCAGGGTCACAGATGGTTTGATTACTTTTGTTCTCTCACTTAGCTTCATAGGCTATTGAAAATTCAATGTTTGAACTTCTTCTTGAGTTTCTTTATGACATTCTTCGGGACCAGGCCGGACACGTCGCCGCCCAGGCTCATGACTTCCTCGACCAAGTGTGAGCTTATGTAAAAGTAGGATTCTCCGGTCATCATGAAGAAGGTCTCGAGGTCTGGTTGGAGCCTGCGGTTCATCATCGCCATCTGGAATTCATATTCAAAATCGGAGACGGCCCTGAGTCCTCGGATGATGACCTTGGCTCCGGTCCTCCTGGCGTAGTTTACCAACAACCCTTCAAAACTGTCCACCTTGACGCGCTTTCCGAGTCCTCGGAAGACCTCCCGGATCATCGCCAGACGCTCTTCCACGCTGAAGAGGGAGTTATCCTTATTTGGATTCACGGCAATCGCCACGATGACCCGATTAAAGACACGCAGCGTGCGCTTAATAAGATCGACATGCCCGTTGGTGATCGGATCGAAAGAGCCGGGATAGACTGCTATGTTAGATCGTGCCATTTTTTTGCATCCTTTTGTTAAAGAGTCTTGGTTTGCGTATGACCGAAAAAAGAGAGAACCGTGCTTCCATACCGACGTTGGTCTTGAAGGCCTAGAGGGCCATAACTCTCTTTTACCTCTTCTCTCACGCTATGCTCTGCGACCAAAATTCCCGCCTTACTCAGTAACCCTTCTTGAGAGATAGCCCTTAGGATCTTCCCGACCCAATCTTTTTCATAGGGCGGATCAAGGAAGATAAGATCAAAAGTTTCTCCTTTCCGCGACAGAAGACGGATGGAGCGGGGAACCGGGGCTACCCATACCTTCGACCTGTGGGAGAGATCCAAGGCGTGGAGGTTCTCACGGATTGCTTTTCCTGACTTACGGGACGCATCAACCAGAACTGCTTCTGTCGCACCCCGACTCAGCGCCTCGACGGACAAGTTGCCTGTTCCCGCAAACAGATCCAGAACCTTCAGCCCAGAGAGGTCATGGGGGAGGATATTAAAAAGCGCCTCCTTTACTCGAGCGGCAGTTGGGCGAAGGGCCCGTCCCTTGGGGACTTTGAGGCGGCGACCCTTTGCCTTTCCTCCGATCACCCGCATATCATGTGCCGGGCCAATGAACTTCCCCTAACTTCGTTGATCACCCCTCGCTCTCCCTACGGCGTACACCTTAGTACGCCTCAGTCGGCTCGGGGATCACGCCTCGTTTTGCTCGTTCCTTGCCCCGGCACACTGACTCCTGTCCTGACTTAAAACAGTTGGTTGCTATAGCTCCATCCTTTGTCAATCCATGATCTGCAGGACGACCTTTCCGAACTGTTTGCCCTCTTCGAGACGACGCTGAGCCGCCCCGGCCTCCCTTAAGGGGAAGAGTTGATCGATAATCGGTCTGATCCGAGAAGTCCGCATAAAGTTCAAAAGCTGGCGGAACTCTTCCCGGCTTCCCAACGTCGACCCGAAGATTTTCAAATGGTTCCAAAAGATCCGCCGAAGATCCGTCTTGGGGGAAGCTCCCGCGGTGGCGCCGCAACATACCAAGCGGCCCCCTTTTGCCAGGGCCGCAAGGCTTTTGACCCAACTCTCGCCCCCGATGCAATCGACCACAACGTCGATGCCTCGCTTGCCTGTCAGACTCCTGACTTCCTTGGCAAAATCACTGTGGCAATAGTTTATTCCATGATCGGCCCCCCAGTTTTTGGCCATCTCCAATTTTTCGTCGCTGCTCGACGTGACGACAACGTGCGCCGCCATTTGATTCGCTATTTGGAGCGCGGCCGTGGCAACCCCGCCTCCGATCCCTAGAATCAAGACATGTTCTCCGGGCTTGAGCTCCGCATTGGTTACCAACATCCTCCACACGGTCAGAAAGACCAAGGGGAACGCTGCCGCCTCTTCAAACGAAAGCCCCGCGGGAATCGGAAAGCAGTTTCGCGCCGGAAGTCTTACATACTCGGCGTACGTACCGTTTTCTCTCTCGCCCAAAACGCGCAGATGGATGCACATAAAATCCCTGTCAGTGTTGCAGAACTCACATTTTCCACATCCACTTGGGGGATAGAGACAAACTGCGTCGCCCTTCTTGACGTTGGTGACTTCGCTGCCCGTCTCGACCACCAATCCGGCTCCATCAGCGCCCAAAATATGGGGCAACGAGAACTCTATGCCGGTCAGACCGAGACGGTTCCAGATGTCGATACGGTTCAAGGCGGCCGCCTTGAGCTTGACGATGGCTTCCGTAGCCGACGTGAGTTTGGGTTCTTCTATCTCCTCGTAACGGAGCCGGTCTGCATCTCCATGCTCGTGAATCCGTACTGCTTTCAAGCATTCCTCCAGGAAATTTTATTTACCTTGTTGGCAAGATATAGTCTGAGTGTCATTTGAGGCAGGAGCGAAACGGCCAGCTTGGTCAGCTCACCTAGTCTAGATAGCCACGAACGCTAACTATCGAACAGTGGATTTAGGCGGAAAAAGAGGTGCCGCAGCCGCACGTGCCGCTCGCATTGGGATTGCTGAACTTGAACCCTGCGCCGTACAGCCCGCTGGCATAATCGATGACGGTCCCTTCTAAATGTTTGACACTTAACTCGTCCACGTAGACTTTAAGTTCATCCATCTCCAGGACCCTATCTCCAGGTTTCTCTTCCTTATCAAAGTCGAGTTTGTACGAGAAGCCGGAGCAACCGCCGCCTACGACCGTAACCCTCAGCCCATGGCCTTCGAGGTTGTCACGTTGCAGCATGGATTTAATCTGCTGAATGGCCTTATCCGTGAGTTGTAATGTCAAAGGATTCTCAAGCCCTTGGCGATTTTCCTTATGGATTTCGGCTATGTCGGTTGCCATTTTTTCCTCCAAGCGTGAAGTCACCGTAGCTTCTAAATCTCTTGAAGTCAAGACTGCTGAAGCTTTTCCGACGCCGTTAGATCCTCATTTTTTAAGGGTTTTGATCGTCGAAGAGAGCCTGCACAAAACGCGTTGAATCAAAGGGCTGGAGATCATCCACCTCTTCGCCAACTCCAATGTACCGGACCGGTACTCCGAGTTCCTGCCGGATTCCAATAATAACTCCGCCCCTAGCCGTTCCATCTAGTTTGGTAAGAACGATTCCTGTGATGTCGAGAGCGTCCTTAAAAACGCGCGCTTGCTGGAGACCGTTTTGGCCGGTTGTCGCATCCAGGACAAGGAGGGTTTCATGGGGTGCCTCGGCCTGGCCTTTAGCGATGACTCGACGGATCTTCTTGAGTTCTTCAACCAAGTGGACCTTTGTATGAAGCCTCCCTGCAGTGTCGATCAAGACCACATCAGCAGAGCGTTTTTTGGCTGCCTGGATACCGTCGAAAGCTACGGCGGAAGGATCGGCGCCTGCCTGATGTTTCACAACCTCGGCTCCGACCCGCTTTCCCCAGACTTCCAATTGCTCTATAGCAGCGGCGCGGAACGTATCCGCGGCCACCAGAAGGACCTTTTTACCTTCTTCCCGAAATCTCGCAGCTATCTTGCCGATCGTAGTAGTTTTCCCGACTCCGTTAACGCCCAAAAA
>JAUXIP010000282.1 GCA_030620935.1 Deltaproteobacteria bacterium
CGCGCGGTCAAGCCTTCGACTGAGCTCCCCTCGGCCTGAGCTCGGGACGAAGGCAGCCGAATGTCTGGGCCTGTGCCTTGTCGGCCATCACCCCTCGGTTGCCTTATGGCTACTTACTAATGAACTGCTTACTAATTTCTCTTAGAGCCGAGAGGCGATGACATCGGCTGCTCCGCCCACAGTTGAGTGAGGATTTTATGCCGTTGTCCAGTGCCTCGTTTGTCCAAGAGATTCAGGAAATGGTACGGAAAAAGCACTCCAAAGATCATCCCATCATCGGCATGATCGAAAGGGGAGAGCTGAGGCGGGAGCAACTGAAGGGATTCGTCGGACAGTTTTATCTTTTTTTTCCTAAGCCCTTTCCGAAACCCATAGCAGCCATGTTGGGACGTTGCCCGGAAGATCCCGAACTCGAGAGAATGTGGATCGACAATGTCGTGGAGGAAGGGACCGGAGAAATCACGGGGACCGACAGTCACAAGGCGCTATACATTCGCTTCGCCTTGGCCTGCGGCTACCAGAGAGAAGAGCTGGACCGGGTGGAGCCGCTGCCCGAAACCCAGGCTTTTCTCGACTGGCGCGAATTGCTCTGTTACCAGCGCTCTTGGCTTGAACTTTACGCCAGTCAAGGCTTTTGTCTGGAGGGAACCGCAGGCAAGCGAATGACCCGGATCGTTAACGGCCTTACGCAGCATTACGGCTTCGAGCGTAACTCCGAGGACATTCGCTACTGGACCCTGCACATGGGCGTAGATGAAGAGCACATGAAAGTCGGCCCGTTTGCCGTCGAGCGATACGCCGTCACGGATTACCACCAGAATCTGGTCCGTAGTGCGGTGCAGAAAACTCTCGACCAATTTTGGCTCGCCTTCGACGGCATCAAACGGGCCTTTGTGGACCGGGACCCGCTTTATGCACGGTGGAGAAACGGCCCATAAGGAGCTGAACCTTTATGGAGATGGTGGACTTGTCGCGCGTCATCTATGACGGGATGCCGAAGATACCTGTCCTGCCGGACGTTCATGTGGAGAAAATCTTTAGTCTCGAAAAAGGACATCCTCTAAACGTCACCGGATTGTCTCTTCCTTGTCACGCCGGCACCCATGTCGACGCTCCGATTCATATCGTGCCTAACGGAAAATCGATTGAAGAGCTGCCGTTGGAGGCGTTCGTTGGGCCGGGTGCGGTGATCGGTGTGGGCAAGAAGGGTGGAGAAGAAATTGCCGCAAAGGACCTTGAAAGCTCCGGAGTGCAGGTGAATCGCGGCGATATCCTGATGCTCTATACCGGTTGGGATGCCAAGTTCGACAGCCCCGACTACAATATGCATCCGTACCTCTCTGTCGATGCAGCCGAATGGATGGTAAAAAAAGGGATTAAAATGCTCGGCATCGATTGCATCACCGTCGATCTCCCAACGCCGTCGAGACCGAAAGGATTTGACTTCCCAGTGCATAAGACGTTACTCGGAAACGGAATCTTAATTGCAGAGAATGTAACGAATCTGGGCAGTATCGTCGGCAAAAAAAGCAGGATTATGGCCTTCCCTTTGCCTGTAAAGGGAAGTGACGCCGGCCATGCTAGAATCGTCGCGGAGGTTTTGAGTTAGAACGATGGTGATTAAAAAACCCATCAACGGCATCATCGGAGCTTGCCTCACGCCTTTCGGCGAGGATGACCGCATCGATTATAAGGCTCTTGAAAAGGAGATCGAGTTTCTTGTGCCGGACTGTGATGCCATCACCGTCGCGGCGGTGGAGGCAGCCGAATACACAATGCTTTCCCGGGACGAACGCAAGGAATTGTTGCGAGCCGCAACAGAGATGATCGGTAAGCGCGTCCCCGTAATCCTCGGTTGCTCAAGTCCTGCGCCGCGTGAGGTGATTGAATTAGCCGAATACGCAGCCAAAGTCGGCGGCGATTTCGTTCAGGTGCTGATGCCTCTTCGGCCTTGGGCCGGTCAACCCACCATCGCAGAACTCATGGAGTTCTACACGCAGATAGCGTCTGCCAGCCCACTGCCGGTAACCTGTTATCACAATCCGGGCCCCGGCGCCGACCCTCCGCAGGACGCCTTCGTCAAAATCAGTGAAATCGACAACATTCGTTACTTTAAGGAAAGCTCGCGGGATATCACGAAAATATCTAGATTGATTGAACAAATTGAACTTGCAGGTCGGGGACACTACTTTACGACCATGCAGCCCCTGCTCGTCACCCTCATGCTCGGCGGTTCAGGGGCTACGATGCCGCCCCCGGGCACACGTATCGGCGCCCAGGTCGTCAAGGCTTTCCGTGCGGGAGATCTCGAGACCGCCAGATTTTGGGCGCGCTGTTTTGCTTTGTTTCCGGGAAAATGGGGGGCGTATGGTCTGCCTCCTGTCATGAAGTCCGCAATGAAACATTTCGGCGTAGACCTTGGCAACCCGTCTCGGCCGTACGCGCCGGTGAGTCCCCGCGACCATGAACAGATAGGGCAATTTCTCCGACAAGTTGGACTGATAGGTGAATCGGGACCTACACCCCAGGGATTGCTGGACGCAAGCGAGAAGCTCCGACAGGAAGATACTTTCCTCCGATAGCCTAACCGCATAGGCTGACGAGCATCGAGTCTCACCTGCGGCTTTTATAGCCAAAACGTTGCATATCATGGAATGGATCAAGGACCTTTCTGACAAACTAATCCTTTGGCTCCTTCACGTGACTGCGGGGTTTGGGAAGCAGCTCACGCCGAAGGGCCGCCGCGAGCAGCAAATGTGGCGCGAACAGCGGCTGAGAAACCTAAAAGGGCTAACCATCCGGTCGCGTCAACTTTTGGATGCGAGGAAAGCCTCCGACCAACAGGATGAATAGTCGCAATGCCTAGACTGAATGGACGAAAACAAATTGTAGTCCTAGGCGGCGGCAGCGGAGGAGTCGTGGCCGCCACCAAATTGGGCCGGAAACTCGGTGACAAACACAACGTTATCCTGGTCGACAAACGGCTGGATCATATTTTCATGCCCGCTTTCCTATTCGTTATGGTCGGCGAGCGGCAGCCTCACGATATTACCCGAGGCCTCAAACATCTGGAAAAACGTAGCGTCAAGTTTATTCAATCCGAAGTTTTAGGAATTGATCCCGACCATCAAGTGGTAGAGCTCCAAAATCAAAAAATTAATTATGACTACCTTATCGTCTCCCTGGGTATGCAGGTCCGGCCCGATCTGATTCCCGGCTTTGCCGAAGCATCCATTCATCCCTGGGAGCTCGACGGGGCAGTGCGCCTACGCGATGCCTTGGCGAGATTTAACGAGGGGCGGGTCGTCGTCGGGGTGCCGTTGGGTCCTTATCGATGCCCACCCGCGCCATACGAAACCCAGTGGATGCTGGATAGCTACTTCAGAAAACGCGGCATCCGAGATCGCGTGCAGATCGACTATTTCACCCGTGATCCCGAGCCAGTCGGCGAGCACCGCGACCCGGTCGTATGGATGGACGATGAAAGCCGGCAACGAGGGATCAAGCAACACTATGAGTTTATCGTCCGCTCTATTGATCCCGACGCAAAGGTCGTTTCGGGGCTTTATAGCTACAAAATCCCCTACGATTTGTTAGTCATGGTTCCGCCGCACCGGCCGGCCCAAACTCTCTTCGATTGCGGTCTCGCAGAGACTGAAACTGGCATCCGAGTGGATTATGAAACGTTGCAAACCAAATGGGACAACGTCTATGCCATCGGAGATTGCGCCGACATGCCGGCGTCGAAATCCGGTGGCGTGGCCCACCAAGAAGCGGATATCGTTGCCCACAATCTCGCTGTCAAAATCACCGGCAGGGGAGAGCCGATAGATGTCTGGCTCCACACGATATGACTAATGGCCTACGGCGCGGGGCGCGCCGCAGCAAACCGAACGATCTACCCAACAGGCTGGCCGCCATTCGGAGCAACCGAAGCGCGCACCTGGGGCCCGTCACGTCTTATCTATCTCGCCAAAATAGCCTTCGAGAAGTGGTGGCTGTGGCGTTATTTCTAAAACAGTCACACACTAGTTGAAAGGTTTAAAAGTTCAAAGGTTCAAGGTCTACACTTTTCTTGCGGAAGGGTTGAGACCGGGGAGGGGATAG
>JAUXIP010000294.1 GCA_030620935.1 Deltaproteobacteria bacterium
GTAGTCGGCGAGCGAGTCCAGAAAGATTGGCGCAAGATTGCATGGAATGTCTATGAAGTGGAATGGGAGATTAAGCTAAGAAACCACAAAAAGGAAGGTGCCCAGGTGAAGGTTATCGAGCCAGTCCCAGGCGACTGGGATGTAATCCGCTCTTCCCACCGCTATGAAAAGATCGAGGCGCATACTTTGCAGTATGTGGTTGATGTCCCGAAGGATAAAGAAGTGAAGATTAACTACCGTGTGAGGATAAGATTTTAAGGCCTATAAGGTGCCTTTGTTGACCTTGTCAATGTTCAGTCAAGGTGTTAGATGGCGTGAGGGAAGTCGGCAATGATTCGTCTATTCCTTCTGATTCTGTGTCTCGTCCTTGGTATCCCTGGGTGTTCCCCGACCGCTGAGGCGCCAATAATTGAGATATCGCCGAGCGCCGCTAACCTTCCAAATCCCGACGGATTAAAGGATAAACTTAGAGCACTCTTCTCTGAGCGGACTACTGCGGGCATTTATTTGCTGAAGCGAGGTGATAAGGTTGTAAAGACCGTCCCCTGGTTCGTGGGGGTGACAGTCCGTTCGTACAACGAGAATACGCTGACTGCTGAAGTCGAGTATGTCAACACTGGCGCTAAGATACGTATTTTCCAACGATGGTGGTTTGACGGAGAAGATTGGACGAATAAACATGATACCGGCATGGTTATAAATCCGACACCGACACTTTATCCTAAGACAGTCATACTTTTGGAATAAAAATCTTAGTTGGTCCACGGCTCTCTACTTCGTGGAAGACCTCTAACCGATGGATGGAGCCGTTGGCGCTAAAGCTCATCGATGCGTAACGTAGAATTAGCTCAGATCTTTCGAGAGATTGCCCTTTACCTGGAAATGCAGGAGGATAAGTTCAAGCCCCGGGCTTACGAGAAGGTGGCTTACGCGTTGGAAGCATTGGGAGAACCTGTGACCGAGATCTATAATCGCGGTGGAGTAAAGGCGTTGCGTCAGATTCCCGGAGTAGGAGAGGCTATCGCAGGCAAAATCGAAGAGATACTGCAAAGCGGCAAGCTGAGATATTACGAGGAATTAAAAAGAGAAGTGCCGGTCGATGTGAATGGCTTGACCGCGATCGAAGGTGTTGGGCCCAAGATGGTCAAGCTCCTCTATGAAAAATTGAAGGTTAAAAACGTGGCCGATCTCGAGCAGGCAGCCCGGGCTGGCAAGGTTCGCAGTCTCCCCCATTTAGGGGAAAAGATGGAACAGAAGATCCTAAAGGGCATCGAGTTTCTCAAGCAAGGGAGCGGTCGCTTTACCCTCGGATCGGTCTATCCATTGATCCTGGAGATCGAACAGCGTTTCCGTAAGCTGCATGAGGTCCAGGATGTAGTCGTGGCGGGCTCCATTCGGAGGCGGAAGGAGACTGTTGGTGATGGGGATATCCTGGCGATCTCGCGAAGACCGGAAAAAATCATGACATTTTTTGTCTCCATGCCCGAGGTTATGCACATCCACGGCAGGGGCTCAACCAAGACCATGATCAAACTCAAAAATGGCATGGACGTGGATTTGAGAGTTGTGCCTCAGGAGAGCTTCGGCGCCGCGCTCAATTACTTTACCGGAAGTAAGGACCACAACGTGGCCTTGCGGCGGATTGCGCAGGAGAAAGGACTCAAGCTAAACGAGTATGGGCTCTTCCGGGGCGAGAAGCGTATCGCCGGCAGGACCGAGGAGGAAATCTACGAGCGGTTAGGTCTCTCCTTTATTCCCCCGGAGATACGAGAGGACCAGGGCGAGATCGAGGCGGCAAGAAATGGAAAACTTCCGGATCTTGTCGGATATGGAGACCTGCGCGGAGACTTGCAGATTCAGACGACATGGACCGATGGCGCCAACTCAATCGAAGAAATGGCACAAGAGGCCAAGAAACTAGGACTGAAGTATATTGCTATCACCGATCATACTAAAAGCTTGGCGATGACAGGCGGGGCAGATGAAAAGAAACTCCTCAAACAGATGGCGGCGATCGATAAGATCAACCACTCTCTCAAGGGGATCACGCTGCTTAAAGGGGCTGAGGTCAACATCAACAAGGACGGCACGCTCGATATCCAAGACGAGGTCTTGGCCAAGCTGGATGTGGTGGGGATAGCCGTCCATTCCCACTTCAATTTGCCCCGGAGAGAGATGACCGAGAGAATCCAACGCGCCATGCGCAATCCCCATGCGGATATTCTTTTCCATCCGACAGGCCGGGTGATTCAGAAGAGAGAGCCGTACGATGTGGACATGGACGCTATTATCAAAACCGCCAAGGAGACCGGAACGGTCCTGGAGATCGATGCCTATCCGGATCGCTTGGATCTAAAAGACGAACACGTTCGGAAGGCCGTGGAGGCGGGAGTTAAGCTGGTGATCGATTCCGACGCCCATAGCGTGAATCACATCCGCTTTCTGGAGTTTGGGGTGGCCCAAGCCCGGAGGGGCTGGGCGAAAAAAAGCGACATCATCAACACGCGGCCTTTGAAAGAGTTTCTCCGCTGCCTTAAGGGCAAAGTGCATAGCGCAAAGAGCAAAGGGCCACGCTCTAAACCCCTTGGCTTTCTCAGTGACTCCTGAATTCCGGTCATTTTACCTCGCGCAAAGCCCGCAAAGAACGCCAAGCACCCTGCTTTGCGCTTAGTGCTTTTGCGTCCTTGGAGCTCTTGCGCCGGGCCTCCTTTGTCGCTTCACGGGGAAGAAAATAATCTTTTTTTTTAGCAGGCACACGACAACCGGAGGCCTCAGCGGTAGAACCATTCGACGAGGGCCATCGGCACGATCGGTACGTAAGTTACCAGCATAAGCACCGTGAAGAGGACGCCGACAAAGTAGACGTTGACCTTGCTTACCTCCCAGATATCGGCTTTGCCCACGGAGCAGGCAGTAACCAAAACGCTAGCGACCGGAGGAGTCTGCTGGCCGATGGCCAGGTTGAGGGTCACGATGATACCGAAGTGAACTGGGTCGATGCCGACCTGTTGCACCAGCGGTGTAACAATAGGAACGACTAGGATAATGGCTGCTGCGGAGTGTAAGAACAGGCCGATGATGAGGAAAAAGACGTTAAGCAGCGCCAGCACCATGTAACGGTTAGCGGTGAAATTGCCGATGGCGCGTGCCAGGTTCTGGGGCACTTGAGCCTCGGTGAGGTAGACACCTACCAACGCAGAAGCGGCGACGAGCAACATCACCACTGCGGTCTGCACCCCGCCATCGATCATGGCTTTCCGGAGAGCTCGCCAATCCAGCTCACGATAGATCAACCCGCCGATGACTACCGCGGCGACCACCGCGAGGCCGGCCCCCTCAGTCGCGGTCACCAAGCCGCCGAAAATGCCGCCGAGTATAATGAGTGGAAGCAGGAAGGCCCAGGCCGCGTCCTTGAAGGTAACCCACAGGTGTTTGAGGTTAAAGACTTCTTCCACCGGATAATTATGTCGGACGGCGAACCAGTAGGACATAATCATCATGAAAAGGCCCCCAAGCAAGCCCGGTATGATGCCGGCTACGAACAGTTGCACCACCGAGCTGTTGGACATGACGGCATAGAGAATCATGGGGATCGAGGGGGGAATGATGATCGCCAGCGACGCCGAGGATGAGGTCACGGCGGCGGCGAAAGGCGCAGGGTAACCCTTATTTTTCATTGCCGGGATCAGGATCGACCCTAGGGCCGCGACATCGGCCACCGCTGAACCCGAAATCTCAGCAAAGAACATCGAGGTTCCGATATTGACCATGGCCAGACCGCCTTTGATGAATCCGAGCAGGGCCGAGGTGAAGGCGATCAGGCGGCGCGAAATGCCCGATGAGTTCATGATCGCCCCGGCCAGTACAAACAGGGGGATGGCAAGCAGTGGGAATTTGGTTGTCCCATCGAACATCACCAAGGCCAGATTGGGCAGGATGTCCGGGCCTTGGGACCAGAGCATGGCACCGACGCCGACGAGGCCGAGCGCGATAGCAATTGGGACGTTGA
>JAUXIP010000164.1 GCA_030620935.1 Deltaproteobacteria bacterium
GATCATCGGCCCCAATGGATCGGGGAAGACGACTTTGCTGAAGATACTCTCGATGGTTTTGGCCGGGCACGAAGGAGAGGTATTGCTGAACGGGAAGGACATTCAAAGCTACGGACGAAAAGGGTTAAGCCGGCTGGTTGCCGTGGTCCCGCAAGAGAGCCAGGTGAGTTTTCCCTATACGGTCGGCGAAATCGTCTTGATGGGGAGGGCGAGCCTCCACGGGCCGTTTGCTTTGGATGGGAAGAGAGATTTAGAAGTAGCCGGAGAAAGCATGAGGCTGACCGAGACCCTCTCTTTTGCCGACCGCTATCTCCACGAGCTGAGCGGCGGCGAGAAGCAACGCGTCATTATAGCCCGTGCCTTGGCTCAAGAACCGGACGCCCTATTGCTGGACGAGCCTTCAACCTTTCTCGATATCAGGCATCAGCTCCAGATCCACGAGTTGGTATGGCGGCTGAATCACCAACGCGGGTTCACGGTCCTGTCTTCCCTGCACGATCTCAATCTGGCCTCTCTTTTCTTTCCGCGTATCGTGATGCTCCGAGACGGACAAATCTATCGGGATGGGTCACCAAAGGATGTCCTGACAGAAGAGATCATCCAGGAAGTCTATGGGGTCAAAGTCCGAGTCCACATAGACGCCTCAGGGGAAAGGCCGCAAATCTTTTTGTCTTCTTCTCCCTCTGCTTCAGTTCGTTGAAGGACTTAAGGCGACACTCAGGACCGATTCCAAAGACCTCCACCACCTTTTACTTTTTATGCAGACTCAAAAGCGAGAGTTTACCTATCTTCCCAGAGACGAGGCAGTTAGCCCTGTTGCTTGATGATTCGTTCATACTCATCATGAGGACCAATCCAAACCCATATAAAATCCGGTCCATCCTCGACTGCCAGGGCCCGGTGATGAGGCCCAGCCCTTGCGGACCACAACTTGCCAACCTTTTTGAAGTGTAGCGATGGATGTCTGGGATTTTCTTTCAGGAGGTCGAAGCTTCTTCGGGCCACTCTCTGGATAGCTTCTGGAAGACGCGCGTAGGAAGTCCAGAAACGTTCCGTTGTGCGGTGCTTCACAGGTCTTTGAGAGTTCCCTTGGCTTTCTCGGCGAGCGCTTCACGCACCAGAAAATCAAGTCTTCCGGTCTCAGAGTCAGCTTCGACCTCCTTGTCCCACCTCTCCCAATCCTTTTCTGACAGCCACCGGACGAGTTCGCTGAACTCCTCCTTGGGAAGGCTCTCGATTTCCGTTTTGAGCTGATCTACCTTCGACATGGTTCCCCTTTCTCACCCGACAATGCCCCCGGAACACTGAATTACCGGATCTTACGCTTGGCGCGGAGCAAGCCTTTTTCAAAAGCTCAGTATGCCACCCTTGCTCATCAAGCGCCACCCAGCAAAAGAGAGATGACCGTCCAACCTCAGCCGACCCTAAGGGCACCGGCCTGAATCGCTTTGCTCGGCTTGACATTCAAGCTTCATGATCTGCCACAGCAACGCTTGTATTTCTTGCCACTTCCGCACGGACAGGGCGAATTGCGGCCAAGGCCCCGATGGAATTTATTGCTCATGTCGAGTTGTCAGTGGAACGTTGCGGGTACCGGCCCAGAGCGAACCGGCAAAGCCCGCTTGCGAAGGGTCCGTGTTCATACGCGGGTTAAGGCCCGACTTCTTGCGAGTCAGTTTGGGACCACGGTTTGATTTTTGCCAGCGTGGTACTTAAAGCACGCTCCGCGACTTCCGTGTCATGGGCCACCTGGGCACGCAGCCAGTAGCCGTTCGAGAGACCGAAAAACCGGCACAGACGCAAGTCGGTGTCGGCAGTAATGGCGCGTTTGCCGGCCACGATATTGCCGATACGCTGCGCCGGCACACCGATCTCCTTCGCTAGCCGGTACCGGCTGATCCCCATGGGCCTCAGAAATTCTTCCAGCAAGAGGTCACCGGGTGTTACGGGTTTGAGCTTACGCATTATCATTCTCATTTTTAAACGATAATGGAGATTCTCCTGCCTTTCCAAGGGCTTGTCAAGGATGGCTGGCTTTGTTTACGGCTGTGAAAGGCCGCCCCAATGGTCTGCATAATCCCATTATGGCTGCTACGGATCGTTAGACAACTTTCTTGAAACCGCGTCCTAAAAATTTTCATCCTCCTCCGCATCCATAGGATTATCTCTCAACCAAGCTTCACTCCAAAATGCCTAAGACAGATGCTGCTTTCTCCAGTGGCTTGTCGAAGGTCCAAAGACTGCAGCCGGTGAGAAGCGCGGAGGCCGCGAGGTGTGCGTCGATCCACCCCAAACCTCGACCGTGTAAGCGGCGCTCCTCTAAGAGGTGCAACGCCTCCTCGTGTTCCGCTACCTGCGCTTGAGGCAAAGCCTTTAACAGCCTCAGTACTTCCTGTCGGTTTCGCAAGGTCCCGCAAGCCAACTCGCCTATAACGAACGGGTGGCAGAACACCCGTTCCTCATCAAGCAAAGACCTCAGCCGGTCACTTCCTTTGCGAAGGTGCTGAACCCAGACCGACGTGTCAACCAAAATCATGCCGCGCGGCCGGGACGTCGTCTTCGGATAGGCCGGAGCCCCTTCTCAGTCCCTCCGAGCTCCGCTAAGCGGCGAGCGCTCGCCCTAGCAATCAGAGCTTCCAATCCCAGGCGCACAAGCGAGGTTTTTTCCTTAACTCCCGTCAGCTTGGCCGCCTGACGTAAAAGAGAATCCTCGATATTCAGCGTCGTTCTCATATGCATCAAGATGTACTAGTCATGCATACAAGTCAAGCTTGGTACTCTCTCCCGCTTTCACCGATTTGCCTTCCGGTAGCCCAAGGCATCCTGGGCGATGATGAGCTTCTGGATGTTAGAGGAGCCTTCAACGATCTGGTAGGACTTGGCGTCGCGGTAGTAGCGCTCGACCGGGAATTCGGTGGAATAACCGTACGCGCCGAGGATTTTCATAGCAGCGTCTGCAGCGAAGGCTGCTGCTTCAGCGGCAATGTACTTTGCAATCGAAACTTCAAGATTGTTGGGTTGGTTTTGGTCGGCCAACCATGCGGCGCGGTAGACGAGCAGGCGCGCGGCTTCTTCGTGCACGACCATTTGGGCGATGAGATCCTGATTCATCTGAAATTGGCCGATCTTCTGGCCGAACTGTTCTCTCTGATTGCAATAGTTCACTGCTGCTTCGCGTGCTGCCCGCGCTAACCCCAGCGCGCCAGCAGCGCAGCTCAGGCGTGTTTGGTTGAGCTGCCACATGCAGATTTTAAATCCTTCGCCCTCTTTGCCGAGCAGATTCTCCGCTGAGAGCGGATAGTTCTCAAAGGTCAGTTCGCCGATCGGCGAGGCGTGGGCGCCGAGCGTGTCAATCGACCGGCGGCTGAGCCCCGGCTGTTTAAAATCGGTATAAAAGGCGGAGATACCGCGATGCTTTTGTTTCTTGTCCGTGTAGGCATAAACCAGTCCGCCGTCGGCAACGGTCGCGTTGGATATCCAGATCTTGGTTCCGCTCAGCTGGTATCCGCTGTCTTTGCGCGTGGCCGTGGCCCGCATCGCGGCTACGTCCGAACCTGCGTCCGGCTCTGTGATGGCAAAACAGCTGACCATTTCTCCCCGTAGCAGCGGCGGTATCCACTTTCTTTTCTGTTCTTCGTTGCCGAATCGGAGCAGTGCCAGGGCCGGTCCCACCTGCATGTTGATGATGACCCGCATGGCGCTATGAACCCGAGCGATCTCCTCGGTGACGAGCGCCATGGCGAGAAAGCCAAGACCGTTTCCGCCATATTCTTCCGGGATCACACAACCATAGAACCCCAGCTCGCCCATTTTTTGAACCAGATCTTTGCGGAAGGTGTGCTCGCGGTCATCTTTCGCAGCGCTCGGCGCGATTTCCTTTTCGGCAAACTCGCGGGCTAGATCACGAACCACAACTAGTTCCTCTGATAAATCAAAGTCCATAGTTCCCTCTCGGCATAGCGTTTTTAGTTCTTAGTTTTAAGTTTTGAGTGGACTGACTATCTTCTCTTAAGAACTTAGAACCAAGAATTCAAAACTCAAAACTTATTTTTTAACAGGCTTCGCGCAATCACGAGTTTTTGGATCTCCGAGGTCCCTTCATAGATTCTCAAGGCACGGACGTCACGGTAAAGCCGTTCCACCACCGCTCCTACCACAACACCTTTCCCGCCATGGATCTGCAGTGCCTGATCCACGATTCTCTGCGCCGCTTCGGTGGCGAAGAGTTTGGCCATGGAAGACTTCTGTTTGAGACCTTCTTTACCGCAGTCATGCATCCACGCGGCCTGATAGACGAGCAGACGGGAGGCTTCAAGCTCCGTAGCCATATCGGCGAGCTTAAACTGCGTTGCCTGGAACTCAGCCAGCGCCCGGCCAAACTGCCGCCTGCTTTGACTGTAACGAATCGCTTCTTCCAGAGCCCTTTGAGCCAATCCCACTGCTGCCGCACCGACCGTACAGCGAAGAGTATCCAGCGTGCTCAGGGCGATTTTCAGTCCGTCTCCCTCCTGGCCCAGGAGCTGGGTTGAAGGAACTCGACAATCTTCGAAGGCAACGACTCCGATTGGATGGGGCGAAATAACGGCAGTTTTCTCCTTAAGAACGAAACCGGGAGTGTCCGCTTCCACGATAAACGCGCTGATCCCTTTGGCTTTCTTCTCGGGGTCTGTCGAGGCAAAGACAACGTAGGTCTGGGCGATCCCGGCGTTCGAGATAAGACACTTCACTCCCGTGAGACAATACTCCTTCCCGCGCTTGAGAGCCCGGGTTTCCATCGAGGAGGGATCGGAGCCGGCATTGGGCTCGGTCAGGGCGAAGGCGGCAATGGCTTCGCCTGTGGCCACGGCAGGCAGGTAGTGCTTCTTTTGTTCTTCAGTCCCGGAAAGGGTAATCGGGTAGCTGCCCAGGGCCTGTATGGACAACATCGTATCAGCCAGAGAGAAGCCTCGTGCCAGTTCTTCTCGAATCAGGCAGAGGTCGCGCGCTTGCACCTGATCTCGAACTCCGCCGAATCTCTTGGGAACTACATAAGCCAGGAATCCTGCCTTGCCGAGCCGGCGTACGAGAGACAAAGCCTCTTTTTCAACCTCTGCCTCTGGTTGAGCAGCGGCAAGTAGATTTTTCTCCACCCACGAGCGTATCTGACTACGCAACTTTAAGTGTTCTGGTCCAAGAAAAGTATCCATGTCCCATCCCCATCTTCACGCTTTGTTAAATACCGGTTTCCTTTTTTTCATAAAGGCCCTATACCCCTCCTGGAAGTCAGGCGTCTCCATACACTTCGCCTGGACTTTCGCCTCCAACCCCAGCGCGGAGTTCAAATCCATGACAGCCTCGCGCTCCAATAACTCCTTGGTCACCCCCCAAGCATACAGCGGCCCCTCTTTAAGCCTTTTTGCCAGGGCGTAAGTCTCCTCCATCAGTCTCTCATGCTCCACCACCCGATTAGCCAAACCGATCCGATAAGCCTCCTCGGCGTCTATCGAATTCCCCAGAAACAAAAGCTCCGCAGCCTTTCCCTGTCCCACGATCCTCGGCAGAAGATAAAGTGCCCCC
>JAUXIP010000380.1 GCA_030620935.1 Deltaproteobacteria bacterium
CCTGACCTACTGGTACCTCTCCCGGAGCATGGGTGAACTTGGCAAAAGCGCGCCGAGGAATCCCTGGCAGGCGAATAGCCTTGAGTGGATCGTTCCCTCGCCTCCGCCCCACGGCAATTTCGATTTCATACCGACCGTGTCCCGCGGGCCTTACGAATACAGCTCTCCCGAAGTCACAGAAGACTGGCTGCCGCAGACTCGCCAGTTAGGGACTGAAGGCGGCGCTGTTCGAGGGCATTAGGGAGATCGATGCCGAACCAAGTAGACTTCGCACCATCGCAGGTGAGGGAAAGCGTTTGGCCCCACCGGCTTGCTTGGCTCACTGCGGTATTGACCTTTCCCTTGCTTTTCATAGGAGGACTCGTCACCAGCAAGGGCGCGGGCCTTGCCGTGCCTGATTGGCCGACGACGTTCGGGTATAACATGTTTCTCGACCCGTGGTCGGAGATGGTGGGAGGGATCTTTTACGAACACAGCCATCGGCTTTTTGCCTCAGGAGTAGGTTTTGTGACGATCCTGCTAGCTGTTTCCCTGTGGTTTCGGGAAAAGCGGAAGTGGCTTCGCTGGCTCGGAACCGCCGCTCTGGCCTTGGTCATCGTTCAAGGCGTGATCGGCGGCCTGCGGGTCATTTTATTAGAAGAGACGCTGGCGATTATTCACGCCGGGTTTGCCCAAGCCTTTTTTGCGCTTACCGTGAGTTTGGTGGTTTTTACCTCGCAGGGGTGGAAAGAAAACTCGCAGCGGTTCCAGATCTCCGACGCCCAGCGCATTCAACGACTCTGCGTACTCACGACCGTCCTGATTTACCTGCAGGGTCTCTTCGGGGCGGTGTTGAGATACACCGGGGAGGGGCTGGCGATACATCTGTCCTTTGCCCTTTTGGTCGCCGTTCACGTATTCCTGCTGGCGAAGCGAACGCTTAAGTCCCAAGCGGCCCAATCATACTTTTTTCGGCCGGCGGTTTTACTGAGCGGTCTCCTGATATTACAACTAGTGTTGGGGTTGGGATCTTACCTTGCCAAGTTCAATCCTTTCGGATCGGCTCTGCTACCACAAGCAGTGGTGGCATTGACAACCATTCATTTAGTAACAGGAGCGCTCATGCTGGTCACGAGCCTGGTGCTCACTCTAAGGGCCTATCGCTTCCTGTCCTTTCCGAAGCCTATGTTGCGGCAGGAGTTAGTGTCGGAGCAGATCCCCGTATGACATTCCGAACGGAAACGCTAGAGCTTACGTTAACCGGCGGGTACAGGCGCGCCCTGGATTTTTTCGAGCTGACCAAGCCGCGCGTGGTTCTCATGGTCCTGGTCACGACTGTGGTCGGCTTTTATCTGGGCGCCGAGACGCCGGCCTATGGCCTCCTGATTGAGACGCTCATCGGCACGGCGCTCGCCGCGGGCGGCACACTGGCGCTAAATCAGTTCATGGAGCGGGATGCCGACGGATTGATGGAGCGCACGCGCCGTCGGCCACTGCCGGATGGAAGAGTTCAGCCGACCGAGGCCTTGTTCTTCGGTATTTTGATCACGGCTGCGGGGCTGCTGATCCTTGCATTCAGAGTAGGAACCCTGAGCGCTGTGGTCACGGCCTTCATCACCCTGAGTTACCTTTTTGTCTATACGCCGCTCAAGCAGAGGAGTTCGCTTTGCGGGGTCTTGGGAGCGGTGCCGGGAGCGCTTCCACCGGTTATTGGCTGGGCAGCGGCCAGGGGCGAGATCGGTGTCGAGGCATGGATTCTCTTCGCGATTTTGTTTTTCTGGCAGATTCCTCACACGTTGGCGATCGCCAGACTTTACCGAGAGGACTTTGCTAGAGCGGGCATTCGGTTTCTTCCCGTGATCGAACCCAACGGAGAAAGCACGGGTCGGCAGATCATCAGCTACTGCATGGCATTGCTCGCGGTCAGCTTGCTGCCGACGCTCCTCGGTTTTGCCGGATCGGTCTATTTCCTGGTCGCGTTATTGCTTGGAATGTATTTTCTGGCTTCCGGAGTCGGTCTGGCTATGGCCCAATCGTTGACGGCTGCGCGGCGACTCCTATTCGCTTCCCTAATCTACCTTCCGGTGCTCCTCGTGGTGATGGCGCTGGATCGGGTGGCGTTGTGAGCGCGGCAACCATTGGGAGTAATAGGGATGTCTCGTCGCGGAACCGGCGCGTCGGGCTTTTATTAGCCTTGCTCGCTCTGAGCTACATTGCGGCAGTTGTTGTGTTTATCATCGTCTATTAGCGGAGTCTTCGACAGAGGTCTGTTGATGGCAAAAGAGTCTATTGCACGACAGATAGCCGAGCCTCAGGTAGTCGAGGCGCCTAAGACTCCAGGCTTCGCCGGTGGGGGTCCTCCGGCTCCTCCCCACGTCTTCCAGGGGCCGATGATCAGCAACGCCCGCCTGGGTCTTTCGATGTTTCTGGCGGCGGAGACAATGTTCTTCGCAGGACTCATCGGCTCCTTTTTGGTTTTCCGCCTGGGGACAGTTCCTTGGCCGCCGCCGTTTCAGCCGCGGTTGCCAGTGGCCGTGACCGGGGTGAATACAGCAATACTTCTCTTGAGCGGACTGACGATGTGGTTGGCTTTAAGGGCGGTCCGTGCCGGGAAATTGAGCGGGCTTGTCAAATATCTTTTGGCCACGGTGGTATTGGGAGGAGTTTTTCTAAGCATTCAGGGGTACGAATGGATTCGGCTTGTGCACTACGGCCTGACGATGTCGAGCGGGATCTACGGCGCTACTTTTTACACGTTGATCGGCTGTCACGCCCTTCACGTCCTGGGTGCGGCGTTTTGGTTGATGGTGGTTGTCCTATGGGCTCGACGAGGTAAGTACAGCGCACAGAGTCACACAGGTGTTGACCTTTGCGGGATGTATTGGACCTTTGTCGTCGCTCTATGGCCGGTGCTCTACGGACTAGTGTACTTGTATTAAGACAGTCATTTGACAGTGCACTTACGATAAGATAGTTTTCGGTTGTTTTATGAATTCGCGATTTCTTGTTCTTGCTATGGCGGCTACAGTGCTCGTATTTCCCGCTGTC
>JAUXIP010000413.1 GCA_030620935.1 Deltaproteobacteria bacterium
CACTACGACGGATTAGGGCGCGGCGGAGAAAACTCGCTCGCGCCGGATCGTTACGGAGAGATTCATCACGGGGCCGACGACAACGCCTCGGGTGTGGCGGGCATGCTATCGCTGGCCAAGGCCTTCGTCCGGTCCGGGAGCAAGCGGACATTGGTCTTCGCCGCTTTCACCGCCGAGGAGATCGGTCTTCTCGGCTCGTCTTATTACGTCAAGAATCCGCTTTGGCCCATCGAAAAGACCTACGCGATGATCAACCTGGACAGCATCGGCCGGCTCGCGAACGGGAATCTCTATCTCCTGGGTGTCGATACCGCCCAACAATTTCGTCCCCTTATGGAAGAGGTGAACAAAGGTTTTGGGCTTACGCTCCATTTCAGCGGCGACGGTTTCGGTCCGTCCGACCATGCTTCTTTCTCCGCTCAGCAGAGACCGGTCCTAATGTTTTTCACCGGCCCCCATGGGGATTATCATCGGCCGTCGGATACGGCCGACAAAGTCAGCGCGGAAGGAATAGAAAAGGTGGTGAAGCTTATTTTTCGTACTGCGGCCCGGTTGGCGGATCGTTCGGAACCTCTTCATTTCGTAAGGACGAAAGGCGAGCCGCCTCGCAGGAAGAGTGGAGGAGGCGGTGGTTACGGCGCTTACTTCGGTTCTATTCCGGACTTTTCTGAATCGTCCGTGCCCGGGGTTCGCATCGCTGGTGTGAGGCCGGGGAGCCCTGCGGAAAAGATAGGTCTCCAAAGCGGAGATGTCCTTACGGAGATGGGAGGAAAGACTATCAGGAACCTTAGGGATCTTCTCTACGTGCTGCGGTCTAAACGGGCCGGTGATCAGGTGGAGGTGATCTACGTCCGGGAGGGCAAAACTATCAAGGCTCAGGCCATGTTGGGGCGGAGGGGTTGAGGGGGGTACCGTGTTTTAAGTCTCGGGTCTCAAGCTTCAGGTTGACTCGAAACCCATTCGTGAGGCCTTAAGAGAGGGGCTCAATCTTTTATTAAGCCAAACCTTTAGGATTAAGCGCGTTTATCCCTGATTTTCCAAGACAACATCTCTTGAATTTTTTGCCGCTGCCGCACGGACACGGGTCGTTGCGGCCTGCCTGAGCAACGTTCTTGGCGTCTTCGGATCTGACGAGCTCCATGACCTTCTCGATAGGCTCTCCGGCTTGGACAATGGAGGCCAACTTTTCTAAATAAGGCCGGCTGTGGGTAAAAAAGAGCTTTAGTCCCGCGCAGAGGTAGTTCAAACCCTGCTCGCCGTCCGGAGTTCGGATGAAGCGATCCTTGGGGCACCCGCCGTTACACATGGAAAGCACCTCGCATTCCCGGCAATAGCGCGGCAGGGTGTCCCATTTGTCCTGGCCGAATTTTCTTTGCTCTGGGCTCTCCAGCATTTCGACCAAAGGTCTTTCGTGGATGTTGCCGAGCTTATACTCCTCGGTGACGTAATGGTCGCAGGAGAAAAAGTCGCCATTGTGTTCAACGACCGGAACATCACCGCAGGTCTCGCGGAAGATGCAGAGGGCATGCTCCATGCCAAGGGATGGCCGCATCGCTTCATCGATGATTTGGATAGAGATCCGGCCGACGTCGTGCCTGATCCACTCGTCGAAGATCGTGCATAGAAACTTTCCGTAGGCTTCAGCCGGAGGAGTCCTCGGACCTACCTCACTCCTGCCATTTTCCTTGCGCTCGACCAGCGGGAGAAACTGCAAGTATTGGGCGCCGATCTCCTTAAAGAAGCGGTAGACTGCGGTAGGGTGATGGACGTTCTGATCGTGGACAACGCACAACATATCGCACCGCACCCGGTGCTGTTGCAGGAGTCGATACGCATGCATGACCTGCTTGTGAGTGGGCTTTTGTCCCTTGGTGACGCGGTAGAAGTCGTGCGATTCCTTCGGCCCGTCCAGACTGAGGCCGATGTAAAAGCCTTCCTCCGCGAGAAAACGGCACCATTCCTCGTCGATGAGTGTCCCGTTGGTCTGAATACCGTTCATGATCCGCCGACCTTCGGGTTGATACTTGCGTTGCAGAGCGACGACCTTACGGAAAAACTCGAGCCCTAGGATGGTCGGCTCGCCGCCATGCCAAGAAAAGTGGATCAGGGGCTTGGGGGAGGCCTCGATATGCTGGATGATGTACTCTTCGAGCACCTCATCGCTCATTCGAAACTGCTCACCCTTGGGGTAGAGATGCTCCTTCTTTAGGTAGTAACAGTAGTGGCAGTCCAGGTTGCAGATGGCGCCGACGTTCTTCACCATCACCTGAAACTCACGAGAGGCTGTAGCCACTGTCTATTTCTCCCTTCCTTCTGGCAAGAAAAGAAGTATCCGATCAGAAACAATAAAGCAAGATTGAGGTGGCCGACCATTCTCTTCTTGTCTCCGGCCGTCGGCAAAAAAGGCCTTTTTAATAGGGCATATTTTGTTCTTGAACAAAACATTAACTTTAAATATGATCTCCAACACGGGCTCGAGTCGCCCCAGGAATAACGAGAAAAGTAGAATGGCCCCTTTTCAGGCCCCATAATTCGTTAATTACCATGAAGGAAGCCTTCGACAACTTGGAGCGCGTCTGGAATCGCTG
>JAUXIP010000312.1 GCA_030620935.1 Deltaproteobacteria bacterium
ATCAAGGTCCCTCTCGTAGACCTCAAGGGTCAATACCGTAAGATGAGAGCCGAAGTCCGGCGGGCCGTCGACGAGGTCTTGGACTCCCAGCTTTTCATCCTGGGACCGGCAGTCAAAAAATTTGAAGAAGCGGCCGCTTCCTACCTAAAATGCAGCGCGGCCGTGGGAGTCGCCTCCGGCAGCGATGCGCTGCTCCTCTCTCTCATGGCCTTGGGGATTGGCCCTGACGACGCAGTCTTGCTTCCTCCGTTTACCTTTTTTTCGACCGCCTCAGCCATCACGCGTCTCGGTGCCACGCCGATCTTTGTCGACATCGACCCACAAAGTTTCCTCATGGATCCAAAAGAAACGGAACGGGTTATTGAAGAGCACTCCCGACGACAAAGCCGGCGCCTGATCAAAGCCCTTTTGCCCGTGCATCTCTTCGGCCAATGTTGCCCTATGACGCCTTTCTTAACCTTAGCTCAAAAACACGATCTGCATATCGTAGAGGATGTCGCCCAGGCCTTCGGCGCACGAGCATTGATGGCTGACGGGACTTCTAAATCCGCCGGAACCGTCGGGGAGCTGGGTTGTTACTCCTTTTTTCCCAGCAAAAACTTAGGCGGCGCCGGTGATGGAGGATTGGTAGCCACCAACCGGCCTGAATGGGCGGAAAAGGTCCGGACGCTTAGAGTCCACGGGGCAAGCCTCAAGTATCATCACCAAGTGATCGGCCTTAATTCGCGCCTGGATGCTATGCAGGCTGCGGTGCTGTCAGTCAAACTGCGCCACCTCGACCGCTGGTGCGAGGCGCGCATCCGGCGTGCCGCTCTTTACAAACGCCTTTTTTCATCGACCGGCCTAGTAGGAAAAGAAATCATCAGCCTTCCATTGCCGGGCGAGGAAAATTCCCACGTCTTCAACCTCTAGGTGATCCGTGCTCGGCGCAGGGACGATTTAAAGCGATTTCTCAGCGAGCAGGGGGTCCAGACTGTGGTCTACTATCCGCTTCCGCTGCACCTGCAGCCCTGTTTTGCCCACCTTGAATATCGCGAAGGCGATTTTCCCCACTCCGAGCTGGCAGCCTCCCAGGTCCTGGCTCTTCCCATCTATCCGGAGATCTCTTCAAAGCAACAGGAATTTGTGGTTCAGAAGATCGCCGATTTTTACAAAAAATAGTCTCTCCCTTTACCCCTCTCTGCCCATGTGGTAGAAACCCTTGAAAAACCATGAAAGACGACATTGCCAAAGCCTTCGAGGAGAGCATCCAAGCGAAAGAGGCCTTTCTTCAAGACAACATCGATACGCTTGTTACCGTGATCGACGTGATCGCCGACTCTTTTCTGAGCGGCAACAAGCTTTTGATCTTCGGTAACGGCGGTAGTGCCGCCGACGCCCAGCACATCGCCTCTGAATTCGTCAACCGCTTTCGCATCGAGCGGCCTCCTTTGCCGGCCCTCGCTTTGACCACGGACACCTCAGCCCTTACCAGCATCGCCAATGACTATGACTACAAAGAAATTTTTTCCAAACAGGTAAAGGCGTTGGGAAAAGAGGGGGATGTTGCCCTGGCGATCTCCACCAGCGGCAATGCGGGCAATGTTCTCGAAGCGATTGACGTCTGTAAGAAACTTAATATCATCACCGTCGGTCTTACCGGTGGAGACGGCGGAAAGATGGCCAGCAAAGTCGATCGTTTGTTGCGCGTCTCCGCGAGTAAGAATACCGCGCGGATCCAAGAGACTCATATCCTGGTAGGCCACGTGATCTGCGAGATGGTCGATCGGAAAATCTTTTCAGCCTAAGTCCGTTGTTGGGTCGTGTGCTCCGCACGTTTTCCTATTACCGACGTCGCGCAATTGTCCTTAAAAGCTTTAGATGCGCATAGATGTTGTCATCTTCGGGGGCGGGGCCGCCGGGTTGTGGTGTCTGGACAGGTTCCGCCGTGCTGGATATTACGCGATCCTACTGGAATCGAAGGCTCTTGGCTGTGGTCAGACGATCCAGGCGCAAGGGATTATCCATGGCGGCGGAAAGTATGGCCTGCGGGGCATTCGTGATTTTTCCGTCGTCCGAGCCATGAGCCAGATGCCCGCTCGGTGGCGGCGAGGCCTGGCTGGGGAGCTTGCGCCGGATCTGACCCGCACGCGCGTTCTTTCGGACCGATGCTATCTTTGGCTCCCGCGTGGATCATGGGTTGCTCGGATACAGTCGATGGGGTTTATGTCCGTAGTCGCGCGGGCCGGCCTCTTGGCGACGCGCCTCGAAAGAGTCCCGGATTCTGCATGGCCCGAGGCCCTGCGCGGCTCAGCCATCGCCGTCTATTCACTCGTGGAGCCGGTCATCGAAACAGGATCACTTCTCCAGGCTCTGGCGGCTCATCACCAAAAGTATATTTATTTGTACGATACCTCCGCAGTCCGCTTTACCGGAGAGCAGGTGCATATCTCAGACGCACACTTTGAGCCACGCTCTGTGGTGCTAGCGGCGGGGCAAGGGAATGCCGAACTCTTGCGCAGTGCTGGTATCCAAGGCAATCTGATGCAGCGGCGGCCGCTCGGCATGGTACTTTTGAGGGGCAACCTTTCTCCGCTGTTCGGCCACTGCGTCGTCGGCGGAAAGACTCAGCTCACGATCACTACGCCCACGGAGGGCGTTTGGCAGATCGGAGGAGAAATTGCGGAGCGGCTGGCAAACGTGGAAAACATGGAGACGGCACGAAAGGTCGCTATGAGTGAGATCCGGCGGTGGCTGCCCGGGCTCGACTTTTCCGGCGTCGAAGTCGCTCTTTACCGGGCTGTCCGAGCAGAGGCGCAAACAGCAGACCTGCGACGACCGAGCGGGGTCCATGTAAGCCGTGTGGCGCCGCGCATGCTTGTCGCCTGGCCGACAAAACTCTCCCTAGTACCACTCTTAGCAGACGAAGTCTTTGCGCTAGCAACCGCGGAGCTCAAGCAACCGGGCGGTTATCAAGAAGCTGCACTCCCTTGGCCAACACCGCCCCTGCCGCGTTATCCCTGGGAGGAGGCAGAATGGTTTCCCGCCCCCTAGGCCGCACAGGGCTAGCCGTAAGCCCGATAGGGCTTGGAACGGTGAAGCTCGGCCGAAACACCGACGTTAAATATCCCAACCCTTTCGAGCTTCCCTCGGATCAACAGGTCCAAGAGCTGCTGGAGACCGCCCTAATGCTGGGCGTGAACCTGATCGACACGGCGCCGGCCTACGGAGAGAGCGAGCGGCGACTGGGACCGTTTGTTAAAGCCCACCGCGACCAAATAGTGCTCTGCACAAAATGCGGCGAGCAGTATGACAATGGCCGCTCTACCTACGACTTTTCTGCGCCCACAATCACAGCTTCAATTGAGCGGAGCCTTCAGCTCCTCAAAACGGATTATGTAGACATCTTGTTACTTCATTCCGATGGCCGGGACATGGAGATCCTCACCCAGACCGATGCCCTCGAAGCGCTCGGGCAGCTAAAAAAGAGCGGCAAGGCCCGGGCCATAGGAATCTCGGCAAGGAGCCCTGATGGCATAGCAGAAGCGTGCCGCAGTCTCGACGTGGTGATGGCACCATTCAGCCGAAAAGAGGCGTCGTTGGCCGGAGCGCTTGGGAAAGTACACGAAGCCGGCCTCGGTGTCTTAGCCACTAAAAGTCTCTTCAGCGGCCACCTGGAAGCCCATCCCGCGATGGAGTTCGTCCTCCGCCAGCCGTTCATCGATACTCTCATCCTCGGAACCATCGATCCGGCCCATCTGCGTGAGGCGGTTGAGGTCTCAGCCTCATGCTTGAATCCGAAACCCCAAACCAAAACCCAAAACTAGCCAGGGATATTTGAAATTTTCGGTTGAATTTC
>JAUXIP010000001.1 GCA_030620935.1 Deltaproteobacteria bacterium
ATACTTACTATTGGGTAGAATTAAACGCATGGATAGAATCTCCTCTAAAACCGCGTAATATGCCACACTATTATGCGATTCGCAATAGTTAAACGAATTCACGTCAATGACAATTTGAAGCGAACTTCTTAGAAAGCCATAATGAGGAGGTTGGGCTGCTAAAGAAAAAATGCCTTGAATTTGGTTTGAGAAAGTGGGCAGAATTTTACGCAGTTGAGGGGTAGCTGGTGGATCTGACCGCAAAAGTAAGAAAGACCGCGCAAAAATACGCAATGCTCTCGCATGGCGATGCTGTTTTGGTCGCGGTTTCGGGGGGGCCTGACTCTATGGCGCTGCTTCGTCTTTTGTGCCGGATTAAGGAGGAGATGGAATTGCGTCTCGAGGTAGCCCATCTGCAGCACGGTATTCGGGGCGAGGAAGCCTGTTCCGATGCCCTCTTTGTGAAAGCCGTGGCAGAGCAATTGGGATTGCCGTTTTATCTGAAGGAGATAAGCCTTTCCAATATGAGGTCCAAAAGAAGAAAGGGTAATCTCGAAGCGATGGCCAGGGAAGAGAGATACCGGCATTTTGGCCGTGTTGCAGAGGAACGGGGTATCCAAAAAATTGCTACGGGTCACACGCGGGATGACCAAGTCGAAACACTTCTCATGTGGCTTCTACGCGGCAGCGGGAGGGGAGGTTTGGGTGGCATGCCTCCGGTTCGCCGACTGAATGCTGGCAGAAAGGCGGTTCCCTTGCTGATCCGTCCTTTGATCGAGACCTCACGGCGGGAGATCCTCGACTACCTAACTGCGATGGGTCAAACATACCGAACGGATCGTTCCAATTTGTTTCCCGGTCTTTTGCGAAATTGGATCCGCCTCGACTTACTTCCTCAACTTAGAGAGAAAATCGATTCCCGTTTGGACGAAAGATTGGCTCGCTTGACAGATCTTTTGCGAGAAGAAGAGATCCTCCTGGAGCGAATAGCTCAAGAACGTCTCCAGCCAATGATGGCAGGCAAGGAGCTCAAAGTTCAATCCTTTCTGCAGGGAGATCAGTCCATCCAGTTGAGAGTGATTCGTCAGTGGCTTAGGATGAACTTAGGAGACCTCCGGGGTATCGGCTTTCGCCATGTTGAAGCGGCCCTGAGATTCATTGTTCAAGGCCCTCCGCAGGGTTATCTCTCTCTTCCCAAAAGGTGGGATCTGGTTAAGTCCTATGAGACGGTCCGACTGAAAAAAAGGAAACAAAAAGCGGGGCTGATATCCTATAGCTATACCTTTCCGCTTGGGAATGAGTTGGAGATCCCTGAATCCGGGATGAAAATTCAAAGTTCGCGGGTGGTTCTCACTCCTGATTTGTTGCCTCATGACGACTCGGAGGCCTACTTCGATTTGGCTTTGCTCCCTGAGACTTTAACGGTGCGCAATTTTCGGGCTGGAGACCGGTTTCAGCCTTTAGGAATGCAGGGGCATAAAAAGGTCAAAGATCTCTTTATCGAGAAAAAGGTTGCTTTATCGGTGCGTTCCACCCTTCCGTTGGTTTTGGCACGGGATGAAATTCTCTGGATCCCAGGGTATGGTAGGAGCGAGGTCGCTAAGATCGGTCCCAAGACAGCAGAAGTCCTCAGAACGAGGCTGATCGTCTGTGCCTAAAAGATGAGTTTAAGATACCTGTGCATTATAAGGATATATTGAACTAACTCTTTCCCTATGTTAGACTTCTTCTACTTTTTAACCAACGAACTTTAAGGGGGATTTTCTTGGGTCAGGGATCTAAAAATTGGGCCCTGTGGGTGGTTTTGGGGGTTGTGTTCCTTCTCCTCATCAATCTTTTTAGCAAGCAGCAGGGTGGGGAGCCGGAGATCGTCTTCAGCGAATTTTTGGCGGCGGTCGAAAGGGGAGAGGTGCAGGAAGTTACCATTCAGGGCCATAAGATCCAGGGAAAATATCAGGGGGGGGAGCAGTTTAGCACATTTACCCCTGATGATCCGGATCTGGTCAAGACCCTGAGAGAAAAGAAAATCAAGATCGCGGCGAAGCCGGAAAACGACTCTCCTTGGTACTACGTGCTCCTCATCAACTGGTTTCCCATGCTCCTCTTGATCGGCGTGTGGATCTTTTTTATGCGTCAGATGCAAGTCGGCGGGGGCAAGGCGATGTCCTTCGGCAAGAGCCGGGCCAAGTTGCTGACCGAGAGTCAGCACCGCATAACTTTTAATGATGTGGCAGGCGTGGAGGAAGCCAAAGATGACCTTCAGGAGATCATCGCTTTTCTCAAGGACCCCAAGAAATTCACGAGACTAGGCGGCCGGATTCCCAAAGGATGTATTCTCATAGGGCCGCCGGGCACAGGCAAAACGCTTTTGGCTCGGGCCATTGCGGGGGAGGCAGGAGTCCCGTTTTTCAGCATTAGCGGCTCCGACTTTGTAGAAATGTTTGTCGGCGTAGGTGCTTCCAGAGTCCGAGACCTCTTCGTCCAAGGGAAGAAGAACGCGCCGTGCATCGTCTTTATCGACGAGCTCGATGCCGTAGGCCGTCATCGCGGAGCCGGTCTCGGCGGCGGGCACGATGAGCGGGAACAGACACTGAATCAGCTTTTGGTCGAGATGGACGGATTTGAATCGAATGAGGGGGTTATCCTCTTAGCTGCGACAAACCGGCCTGATGTCTTGGATCCGGCGCTGCTGCGGCCCGGACGGTTCGACCGCAGGGTGATTGTCCCTCGGCCGGATATCAAGGGACGGGAAGGAATCTTGGGGGGTGCATGTTCGCAAGGTTCCTTTGGCCCCGGACGTTGATGTGAGCATTTTGGCTCGAGGAACGCCGGGCTTTGCCGGCGCTGATCTGGAAAATTTGGTCAATGAGGCTGCCCTCTTGGCGGCTCGTCATGATAAAGATAAGGTTGACATGCATGACTTCGAGGTGGCCAAAGACAAAGTCATGATGGGCTCCGAACGAAAGAGCATGATCATCAGCGAAGGGGAAAAGCGCAACACGGCTTATCATGAGGCCGGCCATGCCCTGGTGGCCACGCTTCTCCCAGGGACGGATCCCATCCATAAAGTTACGATTATCCCGCGGGGGATGGCGCTGGGGCTCACGCAGCAACTCCCTATCGATGAGAAGCATACTTATCCCAAGGACTATCTGCTCAATAATCTCACGATTTTGTTCGGCGGGCGCGTAGCGGAAGAGTTGGTTCTAAAACAAATGACGACCGGCGCCGGCAATGATATCGAGAAGGCGAGCGAGCTTGCCCGTCGAATGGTTTGCGAGTGGGGCATGAGCGAAAAGCTGGGACCCATGACCTTTGGCGCGAAAGAGGAAGAAATTTTTCTTGGAAGGGATTTTACCAAGCAGCAAGATTACTCTGAGAACACGGCCCGAGAGATCGATAACGAGGTCAGACGCATTATTTTGGAGTGTTATCAGCGGGCTAAGGAGGTCTTGAAGAACAATCTCCCTCTTCTTCACAAAGTGGCGGAGGCGCTATTGGAGAAAGAGGTCCTGGACGGTACGGAGATTGATGCCTTGGTGCAGCAGTTCGGTGGGAATGGTGAGGCTGCCGCCTCACCCGTTGGTACGGCTCTTGCCTGAATTCACCCTCCAAGGGATTTGCCAGCGCTTCGAAATTTTATCCTTCAATTCAAGAGTCAGTCGTAAGACCATAATCCGTGCGTAACCTTGCACACCGTAAAAGCCCTGGCCGTCGAGAAGGCGGCGGGAGCAAGACGGAGCAAGCGCCCCTTCGGCTGCCTTCGTCCCGAGCTCAGGCCGAGGGGAGCTCAGGTCGATGCCTTATTGACGGATCATGGGTAGGAGAGGTGAGGGCCGAGTCCTCTCACAGTGAGGGAATTGGTTCTACGCCGATGTAATGGCATCGGGGAGCTTTTTCTCTCGCTTTTGTGAAGAGTCCTTCACGACATGGGACCGGTTTGATTCTATGCATGGTGGGTCGGAAGAGCTACGAAATGGTTTTAAGGCTTTCGTCTCTCGCAGGGGATGGATGCTCCCGACCCGTAGCGGCACGATCGACATGGATCGGCGAACCGCTCTCATGGGAGTTCTCAATGTCACGCCGGATTCCTTCGCCGACGGAGGAAGGTACCTGGATACCGACAAGGCCATTGCCCACGGTCTTGAGTTGGTCGCCGACGGCGCAGATATCATCGATGTCGGGGGAGAGTCCAGTCGTCCCGGGGCGGCTCCAGTCTCTGCTCAAGAGGAAATGGACCGCGTTCTTCCGGTGATTCAAGCTCTCCGTCGAGCCGTATCCATTCCCATCTCCATCGACACTTATAAGGCTCAGGTAGCGCGAGCCGCTCTGGATGAAGGGGCGGATGTGATCAATGACATCAGCGCGTTGAGATTCGACCCTGAGATGGTCTCGCTGGTCGTGGCCGAAAAGGTGCCGGTGGTGTTCATGCACATGCAGGGCAGCCCGCGGACCATGCAGGTGAGTCCACATTATGAGAATGTTGTGGGGGCGGTGAAGACATTTTTGCTCGACCGAGTGCGTTATGCCGTAGAGGCGGGTGCGGAGCCCGCACGGATCCTTGTCGACCCGGGGATCGGTTTCGGCAAAAGCTTGGAACACAATCTGGCGCTGCTGCGTGATCTACCGGCTCTCGCCTCATTGGGACATCCGCTCTTAGTAGGTCCATCACGAAAGACTTTTATCGGCAAGGTCCTCGGTGTGGGCCCCGAAGATCGATTGGAAGGGACCCTGGCTGCGGTGGCAGCGGCCGTATTGGGGGGAGCGAACATGATTCGGGTTCATGATGTGAAAGAAGCCCGACGAGCCGTTCAAATTGGCGACGCGCTTCGTTTTGGGGCGGAGGAAGCCGAAGGGACAGAGAGTGGCTGAAGTCTTCACACAGCTTCGGTGGCAGGATGCTCTGGATATCGGAGTCATCGCCTTCGTGATCTACCGGTTGATCGATATGATCAAAGGGACTCGGGCCGTGCAGATCATCATCGGCCTGCTGATGGTTCTCCTGGCCTACGTGTCGTCCAAGGCGCTGGGTCTTTTCACCCTCAACTGGATTCTGGATAATTTTTTGGGCTCCCTCATACTAGTGATCGTTATCATCTTTCAAAGCGATATCCGGAGGGCCTTGGCCCAAGTCGGAACGGGTCAGCTTTTCGGTGGGGCGGATCATGTCGAGGAGGGGCAGGTCTTAGAAGAAGTCACGAAGGCCGTGGTGGCGCTGGCCCGTAGGAAAATCGGAGCCTTGGTCGTCATAGAAAGGGAAGTCGGGTTGAACGAGTACATAGAGGTTGGGACCCGCCTGGACGCGCAGGTGAGCCAGGAGCTGGTGGAGAGTGTCTTTGTTCCGCACTCCCCGATTCATGACGGTGCATTGATTATTCAAAGAGGAAGAGTAACGGCGGTGAGGTGTTTTTTGCCGCTCAGTGATAATCCGGATTTGGACAAGGCGTGGGGAACCCGGCATCGGGCGGCGATCGGCGTCACCGAGGAAACAGACGCCGTAGCCATTGTCTTGTCGGAGGAGAATGGAAAGATTTCGTTGGTCGTGGGCGGCGAGGTCACGGCGGATCTTGACGGCTCTAGGCTTCGTGATCTACTTCGAAAGCTTTTTGGATCATGAAGGACGCTTGGGAAAAATGGTTGTCCCTGGTCAGCGGCCGCCTGTGTCTTAAGATGTTTTCTTTGGCCGTTGCCGTCGGGTTGTGGTTCTTTGTCAATGTCGGGCAGAAACCAGCGGAGCGGCCGTTCAAGGTGCCGTTGGAATTGCGCAATATCCCGTCGGATGTGATGGTGGACAATCCCGGTTTGAGTGAGATCGAAGTCAGAGTCATGGGCCCCCCGGCTCTTCTCTCCACTATAGATTCCGATGATCTCAAAGTGGTGTTGGATCTCGACGCAGCGCGGCCTGGGACCTCGACATTTCGTTTGGGCGCGGATTCGTTCGATCCCCCGCGGGGGGTCAGGGTAACTCGGATCAGCCCTTCAATTATTCATCTGAAGGTAGAGCCGGTTGCTATTCGGATGCTTCCTGTCTCGGTTCGTTATGAGGGCAAGATCCCGTTTGGCTATAAGCTTGGTCCCGTAAGCGCTGATCCAGAGAGGGTCAGGGTTCGGGGACCGGCGCGCTTGGTGAACGGCATGACGTCCGTAGACACCGTGCCGATCGAGCTGAGAAACGTTTCGGAAATAGTAACACGGGAGGTTCGTCTAGCCACGGCGGGAAGATCGCTTCAGTTTTCCCCCGATCGGGTCCTCGTGTCCGTGCGGTTGGAAGAGGAACAGATGACCCGGGAGTTTAGCCGTATTAAAGTCAAAGCGAAGGATTTCGGCCGCAAATACGTTGTCAGTCCACGTCGGGTCACGCTCCGGTTGTCGGGTCCCAAGCGAATCCTCGATGACTTGCAGGTCGGGCCCGATGAAGTCTATCTTGATCTCCAGGGTTTGGGGCCTGGCGACCACACAGTAGCCTTGAGTTTTGGACTTCCCCCGGAGGTCCAGGTAGTCAGGCAGAGGCCCGAGCGTTTTAAGGTCAAGATTAGTGACGCGGCAAAATAATTGTAGGAGAGGGGTTTATGCCACCAGCGAAGAAGAATCATAAGCGACATCTTTTTGGAACCGACGGGGTTCGAGGTATGGCCAATGTCGAGCCGATGACTTCCGAGATGGCGCTCAAATTGGGTCGCGCCATCTCCTATGTCCTTCATCATCCCTTGGAGCGCCCCAATAACCAATCGGGAGCGAGACAAAACAGTTCTCCTTCTTCGAAGCTGCGCCAGGCTGGCGCGAAGCATCGCTACAAAGTTCTCATCGGCAAGGACACGCGCCTTTCAGGCTATATGCTCGAGACCGCTCTGGCCTCCGGCATCTGCTCGATGGGAGCGGATGTTCTTCTGGTAGGTCCCTTGCCGACCCCGGGCGTGGCTTTTTTGACTCGGAGCATGAGGGCGGATGCCGGTGTCGTGATTTCCGCCTCGCACAATCCCTACCAGGACAACGGGATAAAATTTTTCTCGTTTGAAGGATTCAAGCTTCCCGACGAATTAGAAGCGCGGATGGAGGAGATGATTCTGAAAGGCGAGACCAATCTACACCGGCCCACGGCATCGGAGATCGGCAAGGCGTTTCGCATCTCCGATGCCGTGGGCAGATATATCGTGTTTCTTAAAAACACCTTTCCCCGTCAGCTGACGCTGGAAGGATTGAAGATCGTGGTGGACTGCGGCCACGGCGCCGCCTACCGAGTAGCCCCTGAGGTCCTGACGGAGTTGGGGGCGGAGATCATTTCGATCGGGGTCCATCCGGACGGCGAAAACATCAATCAGGATTGCGGCTCGCTGCATCCGGAAACGGCGGGAAAGGCCGTGTTGGAACATCATGCCGATCTCGCCATAACTCTCGATGGAGACGGAGATCGGGCGATATTTATAGACGAACAAGGGGAAGTCCTGGATGGAGATCACATCCTTGCTATTTGCGCCCGGGACATGCAGGAGAAGGGACTGCTCAGCGGTTCCACGGTCGTTGCCACCGTGATGAGCAACTTAGGACTAGAGCTGACGCTGCAAGAGGCGGGGATTAAATTGGCGCGTACCGCGGTTGGAGACCGCTATGTCGTCGAGGAGATGCTGCGACGAGGTTACAACCTGGGTGGGGAACAGTCGGGTCACATTATTTTTCTGGATCATAATACGACCGGTGACGGTTGCATTACGGGCTTACAACTCCTGGCGATCATGGTGGAAAAAGGGCAACGGCTCAGCGAGTTGAAGAAGGTGATGGCCCGGCTGCCTCAGATTCTATTGAATGTGCAGGTGAAGGAGAAAAAGGAATTTTCGCGGTTGCCCCGGGTGCGCGATAAGATTACGGCCGTTGAGAAGGAACTAGGCGAGCGCGGAAGAATCTTGGTCCGTTACTCCGGAACCGAGCTACTGGCGCGAGTCATGCTGGAAGGCGAAGATGAAAAAAAGATCTCGCAGATGGCCCACGAGATAGCCGAAGAGATCCGGTCTCATCTGGGGTGAGAGGCTGTGCTTCGATTAGGCGTCAATATCGACCATGTCGCCGCGGTTCGCCAGGCGAGAGGGATCGACATCCCTGATCCGGTGGAAGCAGCGTTGCTCGCGGAGAAAGGAGGGGCAGACGGGATCACCGTCCATCTGCGCGAAGATCGCCGCCATATCCAGGAGCGGGACCTTCAACTGCTGCGCGAGCATGTGCGGACAAAGCTCAACTTGGAGATGGCAGTGACGGCGGAGATGGTGCGATTGGCCGTGCAGCTTCGCCCCGATGACGCCTGTTTCGTTCCTGAACGCCGTGAAGAGCTAACGACCGAGGGTGGTCTCGACGTGCTCGGTCAAAAGGCTAAGATCGAGGAAGCGGTCAAACTGCTCCAAGGCGAGGGAATTCAGGTCAGCCTCTTTGTCGATCCGCACAAAGAACAAATCGAGGCGAGCCGAGACGTGAAGGCTCTGGCTGTAGAGATTCATACGGGCCGCTATTGCAACACCGTTGGAGATCGGGCACGGGAGATCGAGGAAGTCAGGGCGGCGGCTTCCCTGGCTCATCGCTTGGGGTTGGAAGTCCATGGTGGCCACGGCTTGAATTGCGAGAACGTGCTCCCCATCGCGTGTATTCCTGAGATCGTCGAACTCAACATTGGGCACAGCATCGTTGCTCGGTCCATCATGGTGGGTATGGAACAGGCGGTTCGAGAAATGAAGGAGATGCTTATCAAATCTAGGGAGCAAAAATAGCGTTTAAGTCGTTAAAGCTGTTTAAGCCGTTAAAGCAGTTGGACGATTTGAACGGATTGAACGATTTAAGCGTTTTGAACTTATGCTTGTTGTTGCTTCGGAAGAGATGCGGGAGCTGGATCGGCTAACGATCGAGAAATACGGGGTTTCCGGCCTGACCTTGATGGAGCGCGCTGGAAAGGGGGTCGCCGAGGCTCTACTGCATCGCTTCGGGAGGGCTGCAAAGAAAGGGGTTCTCGTCGTTGCCGGTAAGGGCAACAATGGAGGCGATGGGCTGGTGGTCGCACGGTATCTCAAAAAAAAGAGAATCCCGTGCGAGGTGGTTTTGCTTGCTAAGAGAGAGGAGATCTCTAAAGACACGGCTCATAGTCTTAAAGCCTATCTCAGGGCCAAAGGTAGGGTCTTTGAGGTTTTGCCCGACTCTCCCGTGTTGCTGAGCCAGCGGTTGAAAGGAAAAAAGCTGCTGGTGGATGCAATACTGGGGACCGGGCTTACCAAGGAAGTGAGCGGTTTTTACGCCGAGGTGATTCACTGGATGAACGCTTCCGGGTTGCCGGTAGTGGCTGTGGACATTCCTTCGGGGTTGGATGCGGACCGAGGAAGGCCTTTAGGTGTGGCGGTCCAGGCGGAGATGACGGTTACCTTCGGCCACCCCAAAGTGGGAGGGGTGATTTATCCCGGACTTTCTTACGTAGGGGAATTGGTCGTCGTGGATATCGGTATTCATCCAAAGGCACTGGATGAGGTATCTCCTAAAACAGAGTTGTTGGAAGAAAGGGATGTTGGTTGGCTGGTTCCTTCACGGGAACCGGATACACATAAGGGGACCTATGGTCATCTGTTGATCATGGCGGGCTCCAGAGGCAAGACGGGCGCTGCGATCCTTGCCTGTCGGGCGGCGATGAGGGTGGGATCAGGGTTGGTGACCTTAGCGGCTCCGCGCTCTCTCAATACGATCTTCGCCGGCTCGCTGGTCGAGGTGATGACGGAGCCACTGAAAGACAATTCGGAAGAGGAGATAGAGACTCTAACTGACCAGGGATGGCATCGCCTTTTGGATAAAAAGAACGCCCTTCTCTTTGGGCCTGGGATCGGAGTTAAGGAATCTACGCGGAATGCGCTTCGCTGGCTTCTCAGGAATTTAGATGTCCCTTGGGTCATCGATGCGGATGGATTGAACAATCTAGCGGCGGACGTGGAGCGGCTGCGAGACGCCAAGACGCCCCCGATTCTTACTCCTCATCCCGGTGAGATGGCGCGGCTGATCGGATCGGACACGGCTACGGTCGTTCGAGACCGGGTGGGAGTGGCCCGCACTTTCGCGCGCGATCATCGCTGCTACGTTGTCCTTAAGGGGGCAAGAACGGTCATTGCTACCTTGGATGGAAAGGTATTCATCAATCCGACCGGGAATCCAGGGATGGCAAGCGGCGGGACCGGAGATGTACTTGCGGGGATGTTGGTGGGGCTCTTAGCGCAGGGGCTTGAGGCGGAGGACGCGCTTAAGCTAGGGGTGTTTCTCCATGGTTTTGTCGGCGACCAAGCGGCTCGTGCCGGAGGAGAGGTGGGATTGATCGCGTCGGATATCATCGAAGGGTTGCCTCAGGGGCTACGGGCACTCAAGGCAAAAGTAAAAAGGCAAAAGTGAAAAGCAAAAACAAATGCACAATGAGAAGGAGCGAAGACACAGACAGGGATAGAGACAGAGGGGGAAGGGCGGTCTCTGTTTCAGATCTCCGTCTATTGCCTTGACTTTTGCATTTTGCAATTTTCATTCTGCAATGATTTCCTTTAGAGTTGTGTCCCGCTCCGCCGTGCAGACCAAGAGCTGGGGACGACGGTTAGGCAGACTGCTTCAGGGAGGGGAGATCATCGGGCTTAGTGGAGAGTTGGGAAGCGGAAAAACCTGTTTCGTGCGCGGCATGGCCGAGGGGCTGGATGTAGGAAAAGAGGCGTGGATTCGCAGCCCGACGTTTACGTTGATCAATGAATACCACGGGCGGTTGCCGATCTATCATATCGATCTTTACCGGATAAACCGTGGGAGCGAATTGGAAGAATTGAATTTGCGGGAGTATCTCTTTTCGGAGGGTGTGAGCGTAGTCGAATGGTTCGAGCATTTGCCTAAGGGGGAGATCGAAGAGTATCTGCATATCAATTTTGCGCATGCCGGCGGCAACAAGCGGAAACTGAGGTTCACGGCCTACGGCGAGGGTTATGAGATGATAATCGAGAGATTGAAAAGACAGAGACAGAGATAGAGATGCAAGGATAATGCAATGGCGTTGATTGTGCAGAAATACGGCGGGACATCGGTGGCGACGATGGAGCGGATAAAGCATATCGCCGGAAAGGTCAAAGCTGCAAAGCAAGCAGGACATGATGTCGTCGTCGTGGTCTCGGCCATGGCCGGCGAGACCAATCGACTTTTAGACTTGGCTCACAAAGTGGCCGAGACGCCAGATGAGCGGGAGCGCGATGTCCTACTGGCGTCGGGAGAGCAGGTCTCCGCCTCTCTCATGACTCTGGCTATCAGAGAGTTGGGGCTGAAGGCGCGCTCATACCTGGGACATCAGATAAGGATCGAGACCGACAATATCTACGGGAAGGCGAGAATCAAGAATATCGATTCGAGCCGGATCAGGAAAGCGTTAAAGGAAGGTGAGATAGTGGTCGCGGCCGGTTTTCAAGGAGTCGATGAAGAGGGCAATATTACGACACTGGGCCGCGGGGGATCCGACACCAGCGCCGTGGCAGTGGCGGCCGCGCTCAAGGCCGATGCGTGCGAGATCTATACGGACGTCGAGGGGGTGTTCACCACGGATCCCGACATCTGCCCTAACGCCAAGAAGTTGGATCGGATCGCTTACGAGGAGATGATTGAGTTGGCCAGTACCGGCGCCAAAGTTTTGCAGATTCGATCCGTTGAGCTTGCGAAGAAATTTAACGTGCCCGTCCATGTCCGCTCTAGTTTTTCGGACGTCGAGGGGACATGGTTGGTACAGGAGGATGAGACCATGGATTCGGTATTGGTTTCCGGCGTCACCTATGACAAGGATGAGGCCAAAATCACTCTTGTGAGAGTGCCGGACCGCCCGGGCCTCGCGGCCCAGGTGTTTGGCCCGATTGCGGAGGCCGGCATCGTAATCGACATGATCATTCAGAACGCCAGCGCAGACGGCACGACCGATTTGACTTTTACCGTTCCCAAGACGGATTATAAAAAGGCCATCGCGCTGGTCGAAAAGACTGCATCCGCCATCCAGGCTCAAGGCGTCAAAGTCGATCCCAATATCGCGAAGATCTCCATCGTCGGGGTGGGGATGCGGACCCATGCGGGAGTGGCGGCCAAGATGTTCCAGGCGCTTGCAGCCGAGGGAATCAACATAGAGATGATTTCTACGTCTGAAATCAAGATATCGGTGGTCATCGATCAGAAATACACCGAGCTTGCAGTCCGGGTGCTGCACGATACGTTTTTGGGCAAACAGGGGAATTCATGAAAGACGTATTGCTCTATGACACGACCCTTAGAGACGGCTGCCAGGCTGAAGACGTCTCTTTTACGCTTGAGGACAAGCTCCGCATCGCGGAAAAGCTGGTGGAACTGGGCATCGATTACATCGAAGGCGGTTATCCGGGCTCCAACCCCCGGGATGCGGATTTTTTCAAAGAGGTCAAAAGGCTCAAGTTAAAGAACGTCAAGATCGCGGCCTTCGGCACGACGCGGAAACCGTCCGCCAAGCCGACTCAAGATTTGAACCTTAGAGTGCTATTGGATGCCGATACCCCGGTCATTACCCTGGTGGGAAAAACTTGGGACCTGCACGTGAGGGATGATTTAAGGATCAGCAAGAAGGCAAACCTGGAGATCATTGCGGACTCCATTGCGTACATGAAGAAACATGCAGACGAGGTCATTTTCGACGCGGAGCATTTCTTTGACGGCTACCGCTCGGACCCCGAGTATGCTTTGGAGTGTCTGAAGGCGGCCGAGGAGGGTGGGGCCGATTGGATCGTTCTCTGTGATACCAACGGCGGTCGTCTTCCCAGCGAGATCCGAGACGCTTTGACCGCCGTCAAGAAAGCGATCCAATCTCCTCTCGGCATCCACTGCCACAACGACGGGGAGTTGGCCGTGGCCAACACCATGGTCGCGGTGGAGATGGGCGCGCGCCAGGTGCAGGGGACGATCAACGGGTTCGGCGAGCGGTGTGGCAATTTGAATCTCTGCTCGGTCATTCCCAATTTACAGCTCAAAATGGGTCTCAAGTGCGTCCGGCCCGAGCAACTGAAAAAGTTGCGCGAGGTCTCCCACTTGTTTTATGAGCTCGCGAATATCCATCCCAACAAGCATCAAGCCTATGTTGGAGACAGCGCTTTCGCCCATAAAGGGGGGCTCCATGTGTCGGGCATCCTCAAGAATCGCGAAACCTACGAGCATGTAGATCCTGAAATTGTCGGCAACCACCAGCGGGTTTTGGTCTCGGATCTCGCCGGTCGGAGCAATATCGTCTACAAGGCTAAAGAATACGGCATTAAGCTTAAGGGCGAAGATCAGGCAGTGCAACAGATCCTGCATCGGATCAAAGATCTGGAGAGCCAGGGATACGAGTTTGAGGCGGCCGAAGCCTCTTTTGAGCTATTGATTCAAGAAGCACTGGGCAGAAAGAAAAAGAATTTCCGGCTGGTCAGCTTTCGGGTCATCGACGAGAAGAGAAAAGAGAGCGAGCCGCCGGTCTCCGAGGCCACGATCATGGTCGAGGTCGATGGAGTGATGGAACATGCGGCGGCCATGGGCAACGGTCCGGTGAACGCTCTGGACACGGCCCTGCGCAAGGCTCTGACCAAGTTCTATCCTTCTGTGCAGGAGATGGAGCTGCTCGACTACAAGGTTCGGGTCCTGTCTTCCGGCGAGGGAACCGGAGCGTCGGTGCGCGTGCTCATCGAGTCGGGGGACAAAAAGGACAAGTGGGGAACCGTAGGCGTTTCCCACAATGTGATCGAGGCCAGCTGGCGGGCTGTCGTCGACAGCATCGATTATAAGCTCTATAAAGATTCAAAGAAAACGGCAAATCGATAACTTATTAAGCTATCAGCAATCAGCAGTTAAAGAGGGGGTCGGGAGTCGTGCAGTTGGGACTCCCGACCCCTTCCAAGACCTTTATGTGGAAGACTATTAGAGAAGATATCCAAGTTGTTCTTGAACGCGATCCGGCGGCGCAGTCGATGTGGGAGGTGGCGCTTGCTTATCCCGGCTTTCACGCCATCATGATCCACCGGCTAGCGCACTCGATCTGGCGGCGGCGGCTCATCACGCTCGCGCGGCTCGTGAGCCATGTTGGGCGCTTCCTCACCGGCATCGAGATCCATCCGGGTGCGAAAGTCGGCCGGCACTTTTTTATCGATCACGGCATGGGCGTGGTCATCGGCGAGACCGCCGAGATCGGCGACGATGTGACGATCTATCAGGGCGTCACGCTTGGCGGCACGTCGACGGAGCGCATCAAGCGCCACCCCACGGTCGAGGACTCGGTTACGATCTTTACCGGCGCGACGATCCTCGGGCCGGTGACCGTCGGTCGACACAGCCGGGTGGGCGCAGGCTCCGTGTTGGTGACCTCGGTGCCGGAGCACTCCACGGTGGTCGGTATCCCGGGCAAGGTCGTGAAGACCGAGGCGAAGCACACGCCGGCGGGCAAGGCGATCATTGACCTCAACGCGGCCGACCTGCCCGACCCGGTGCAGCGGGCCCTCACGACCGCGCTTGAGCAAGTCGAGCGGCTCGAGGAGCGCGTCAACGAGTTGAGCGCCCGGCAAGGGGGGTTGGAGGAGCGCCAGGCCGAGGAGAATGAGACAATCCGCAAGGTTCAAGAAATACTAAAGGAAGATCCGGGCAACAAAAACTGAGGTGGTTTGGTTCCTAGGTGTTTTTTTATGGCAAGCAATCATCGGAACAAGAAGAAGATCGTTGTCGCGATGAGCGGAGGGGTGGACAGCTCCGTGACCGCCGGTCTCCTTTTGGAAGAAGGATATCAGGTCGAGGGGGTCTCCCTTCGTCTATGGGAAGAGGAGACTCAGGGGCCCCGAAACTGCTCGGATCATAGGGGGGCTAAGACTGTGGCGGACGTACTCGGGATTTCCCACACGCTGCTCGATCTCCGTGCGCGCTTCAAAGAGACTGTAGTCAAGCCTTTCGCCCAGAGCTACCTTGCGGGACGTACCCCCAACCCATGTGTCGCGTGCAATCGGGATTTTAAGCTTGGCGCCCTGGTGGAATGGGCCACGCGACGAGGGGCCGATTATGTGGCTACAGGACACTACGCGCGCATTGCTCGTGATCCGTTGAACGGAGCTGCCTCTCTGCTGCGAGGCGCGGATAGGGAAAAGGATCAGTCTTATTTTCTTTTCGACCTTTCTCAGGAGCAGTTGGCTTTCACTCTCTTTCCCTTGGGAAACCTGCATAAGGAGGAGGTGCGTCGGAGAGCAAGGTGTCTGGGATTGCCGGTCGCCGAGCGACCTGAGAGCCAAGATATCTGTTTCAGCGACTATAAGACCCTGGTGGAGTCCTGCGCCCAAGAGGAAGATCTCGGTCGTGGGGAAATCGTGGGGCGGTCCGGAAAGGTACTCGGGTATCACGAAGGGATTCACCGTCTGACCGTCGGGCAGCGAAGAGGATTAGGAGTTTCGGCTTCTCACCCTCTCTACGTTTTGGAGTTGGATAGGGCTAAGAAGCGCGTCGTGGTAGGGGAAAAAGACGATCTTTCCTGCAAGGGCTTGGTCGCTCGTTCCGTCCATTGGATTGAGCCCCCGGACGGAGAGGCGATTTCCGCCGAGGTTCAGATACGCTATCGATCGCCGGCGGTTTCCTGCCAGGTGTTGCCGAGCGAACCGGGAAGCTGGAAGGTTCTCTTTCAGGAAGCCTTTCCGTCGGTGACTCCTGGTCAGGCCGCGGTTTTCTATCAGGGGGATCGTGTCCTAGGTGGAGGATGGATCGAGAGGGCTGTGCATTAAAAGTAAAATACAAACACAAATTTTAGTTTGCAATCTTTATTTTTTAGTCAAAAAAAATGCGCATTGCCATCACCACACTTGGCTGCAAGATCAATCAATATGATTCTGCAGTGATTCGGGCACGCTTGGAAGGTGAGCAACACTCTTTCGTTCCTTTTGATGAGCAGGCTGATTTTTACATCATCAATACCTGTACGGTGACGGACCGTGCGGACTGGGAAGCGCGCCAACTGGTAAGACGAGCCAAGAGATTGAGTCCGGATGCACGGGTCCTGGTTACAGGCTGTTATGCTCAGGTTAATCCCCAGGGGGTCGCCCAAGTGCCAGAGGTAGATTTTGTCGTGGGACTTAACCGTATGGATGACCTGTTGCGCTTCGCTAACCAGCCTAGTCGGTTTGGTCAACAGACGGTATCCGTAGGAGACGTAAGGAAGGAACGGGGAATTCCAGTCCTGGGAACAAGGGAGCTTCCCGGTCACACACGCGCCTTTTTAAAGATCCAAGAGGGCTGTAACTATTCATGCACCTATTGCATCATTCCGACTGCTCGAGGTCTAAGCAGGAGCGTTCCCTCCGAAGAGGTTCTGAATCAGGTGCGCTCCCTTGCAGAGGCAGGCTTCGCCGAGATCGTCTTGACCGGAATTCACCTCGGTGGATACGGACACGACCTGAAGCCGAAACTAGACTTGACCGCCCTGCTGGAAAAGATTTCGGAGAGCCGGTTGATCCCGCGCCTGCGTTTGAGTTCTCTTGACCCTCGTGAATGTCCTGATCGCCTGCTGGGCCTCCTGGGAAAGTCCGATGTCCTCTGTCCTCACCTGCACGTCTGCGCGCAGTCAGGGGAAGACAGCATTCTCAAGGGGATGCGCCGCAATTATGACACGGCTTACTACCGGGAGGTCATGATGAAGGCGAGGGAGAGGCTTCCTGATGCGGCGTTGGGCACGGATATCATCGTAGGATTTCCGGGCGAGACGGACGGCGATTTCCAACGGTCGATGGAATATTTCGAATCTCTTCCCTTAACCTATTTCCATGTCTTCCCATATTCCGTTCGAACGGGTACTGTAGCTGCCGGTCTTTCCAAGCAAGTTCCTCCGGCCGTCAAAAAAGAGCGGGCCACGCAAATGCGCGAGCTTGGGATGAAGAAAAAGAGGGAATTCTATCGTGGTTTTATCGGGCGGCGAGTGTCGGTATTGGTGGAACAGGCTGTTGATAAGTCGAGCGGCGCCCATAAAGGTTACAGCAGAAATTACTTGCATGTAATGGTTCATGCTTCGGAAGATCGTATCAATTGCGAGGTCGATGTCTTGCTGGAAAAGTATGAAAGTGGTTGGTTGAGAGGAAGGATCGTGGATCGGGAGAAGGAAATGGACGAACGGGCCGAAGTATTAAGGGCAGCAAACCTTTAATCAAGGGCGGTGGAAAAACAGCCGCAATTACTCGCCTTGCAGAAAGAGTTGGGGTATTTGTTTTCCGACCCTGAGCTCCTCCTGCGTTGCCTCACCCATGTCTCCTATGGCCGGGGAAAGGGAGGGGATCATAACGAGACTTTTGAATTCCTCGGTGATGCGGTCCTGGATCTTGCCATTAGCGATCTCCTCATGCTTCGCTTCCCTGACAAGAGCGAGGGCGATCTCTCAAAGATGCGCGCTTCCTTAGTCAACGCCTCCGTATTGGCGGAAAAGGCGACTTTATTGAATTTAGGGGAATTGCTACGTATGGGGAAGGGGGAAGAGCGGAGCGGCGGAAGAAAAAAGGGCTCTATTTTGGCGGGGACCTTCGAGGCTGTTCTCGGCGGCATCTATTGGGAGGGTGGCTACGATGCCGCTCGACGCGTCGTGGAGCGCTATTTCGGTCCTGATATCAAAGGAAGAAAATTAGGACAGCAGGACTACAAGACTCGGCTGCAAGAAATCTGTCAGATGATTTTCCGCGCGCCGCCTACCTATCGAGTCGTAGCCGAAATGGGGCCGGATCATGAGAAACACTTTGTCACTGAGATCATTGTAGCGGGTAAAGTCATGGGACGAGGGGAAGGCGGGAGCAAGAAACAATCCGAGCAAGAAGCGGCCAAAATGGCTTTGGGCGAGTTGCAGCGGACAGGCGAGATAGAAGATAAACTTCGAAGCGCTAAAGCAAAATGACGCCAAAACCCATTTCCAAATGGCGGGCTCTTCTTGATCAATACGACCGGTTCAAGTCGGGCCAATGGTGCTTCCGTGGAGATCGAGTCAGGCCCGAGGGTTTCAAGACTAGCCTGGAGCGAGAAGCGATCGTTCGCTGGGGATGCGACTGGTCCGAGATGCCGGAAATAGAGGCCGGTCTACTACGTCGCTTCAAACGTGAGGCCCACCTGTATCTGGAGCACGAACCAGCAGAAGAGGATACTATTGGGTGGCTTTCTCTCATGCGCCATCACGGTGCTCCAACCCGGCTCTTGGACTGGACCTATTCCTTCTTCGTAGCTGTTTACTTCGCGATCAATCGCGCCGCTCCGGATGAGCAGCCGTGCGTGTGGGCTCTAGATCTCGGACGGATTCGCGAAGTGGTCGAGTCACGGAAACATGTAAAAGATCTGCTAAAGCGCGATCCGAACGCAAAGAATAGAAAAACGATAGACGCCATCATCGACCATTCGCCCCGACAGCCCTTGGTGTTTCCTCTCAATCCCTCGCGAATGAGCCGCCGTCTGATCCTCCAACAAAGTATCTTTTTAGTTCCGGGCGACATCACCAAGCCGTTTATGGAGAACCTGACTGCCGTCGATAAACCGAAGCGGCTTCTCGTCGAGATGCGATTGAAGCCCGACCGCGACTTTCTTGCGAGGGTTACGAAAGAACTCCTGGCGATGAACATGACCTCGGCTACTCTCTTTCCGGGCCTGGATGGGTTTGCTCAGAATCTCGCGGCGCTCATTCCATTTCGGGAGCTTCGCGCCGTTGACACCGAATTCGGTCGCGAGTAAGAGAGCCGGCAGTCTAAGACTTGATCTTTAAACCACGGTGTTTTCAGGGTTCACACCGATCCCAAAAAACTCACACCACATGATTGGCAAACCCCGTACCACGGACTTACGTCCGGGGCTTTGGGGCTCTTTCCTTGGAGAAATTCGCGGCATTTACCCTCCCACTCACGTGCAGGGCGTTCTGTGGTACGGGGTAAACGAGAGAGGGTGGAGGGCTTGTTGCTCTTCATCCTCAACTTGGATCGTTAGCAGGCATTAGAGTTTATGTGGTTAAGGATTGGGCTGATACTGGTTCTGTTGTTAAGTGGATGTGCGATAAGAAATACGCCCCCGTCGCCGAGCGTGGAATGCGGGGCGGGACACACATTCTACGTACTAGGTCATGGTTGGCACACTGGCATAGCCGTGCCTCGCGATGACTTGATATCTCTTTTGCCGACGCTGTCGAAAGATTTCCCGCAAGGAAAGTTTATAGAAATTGGGTGGGGCGACGAGGAATTCTATCAAGCGCAAACGGCCACAATTTGGACCACACTAGGCGCTATTCTTTGGCCTACATCGACCGTGCTTCATGTAGCTGCGTTCTCAGGAGCCCCCGGAGAGTATTTCCGGGATAGTGAGGTAATTGAGATTACTGTCTTAGAGGCCGGCTACCGACGACTATTACAATACATTGTTGATACTTTTGCGCGCACGCCTGATAAGGAACTAAAGAGGCTTGGTCCAGGAATTTATGGTCATAGCTGGTTCTACCGAGCCGTCGGTAGCTATTCTACGTTTAATACCTGTAACACCTGGGTCGCTGAAGCTATTAGAACCAGCAGCTTTCCCATGTCGAACCCCAAGGCCCTGACAGCGGAGGGTGTTATGGAACAGCTGCGTGGCGAGCCGAGCAGCAGCACTGATTGTGTGCGTGCTGACCGGCAAGGCCCTTGAGCCGACTGCTGACATGTATGCTAGTGTTGTTTCCTCTCTATATACTTAAAGTATTCTATCTATCTACCTGATTTCATAGTATAATGTTTGACTTTAGAGAATTGGATAGAATTGTGTGTGACCTGTAAGCTGGCCGCAAAAACGGACTGAAAATGTCAATTGTGCCAGAAGGACTAAATCGATAGATAGCTGTAGAGAATGAATAAAGAAGAGGCACAACAAATCCTAGCGGAGAATCTGTCAATCTATAAGCGCCGCTCCTATTCTGATCTTTCACACCTCCTGAATAAGCAAGAGACCACAGAAGTCACTGCTCCCTCAGGCAGCTGGTATCAACTAGAGTTCGAGGTGTTCTGGGATGACAAGCCTAATGGCAACTTACGTGTTATAGGCTCTATCGACGATGGAGGCCTCCGAGCCTTCTTTCCCTTAACAGATGATTTCATCATCACTCCAGAAGGCAAATTTATTGGTGAGTAAATAAGGCGGCACTTCTCACCTGCATCTGCTTTTACCATCGCACTATTTGTGCAGTTCCCCAAATCACCAACACAATCCCCAACAATAGCGCAACCACGCATTGAGCGTTCCACACCGGCCTCCTTGTGTAGATGTCCAGTAGCCTTAGGTAGGTGTTACGAAATCCCTCATATTGGGGCATTATCAATGCAGCTGCTCCTTTGGATACAAGGAGACATCCCAGCACTGCTGCGATTATGTCCGATGTCGATTGTGCCGGTAGTGCTACAAGCAACATCAGCGCTCCGTACAGAAACGTTAAAATCCCAAGCAACTGAAGATGACCGGTTTTGTTGGTAAACCAGTTACGTATGGTTGATTGGAGTTTAGTCGGATTGAGCAGACCTAGAATCCCAACGAACGAATAAATAGTGCCTACTCCGGTAATGAGGTATACAACCATGTTGGAACTCTCTATCGATCAGCGAAATCACTGATTGTAGCGTTGCTCATACATCTTTTTGAGCGCTTCCGCCTCCTCGGGCTTGAGACCTTTGAGCCACTGGGGCTCTTCCTTTGCTAAGTGCTCCTGAACTTTCCGTTCGTATTTCCGTTTCATCGCGGGCCCTTTGGTCTCGGCTGCCTGAATGACCGCGGGCGGTCCGGAGACGGCTACACCGTCCGCGTTGAACACACCGTTATGGCACGGGCAGAAAAACCTCTGTTTCTCCGCTTCCCAGTAGACATGACAGCCGAGGTGGGGACAGGTGGAGCTGAAGGCGTTCAAACCTGCCGTATCCCGCTTTACGAGTATTGCGTTGCCCTGGAGGTCGAGAAAAGTCTGAACGCTGCCGGCCTCGTAGTGGTCGAGATTCCCGGCAAAGAGTTTTCTGGTGCGCGGCGTAACTCGACGAGGCAGTAAGAAAAAGGAGACTTTGCAGCACGAGAGCTCCATAGCTGACGACGAGCCCGATCCCCATAAGAAGGAGAGCCAGCCACTCACGTCGCGTGACACGGACCGGCTCACTCACAAAAAATCTCTCGTCTCATGTGGTAAAAGGAATCACCACGAAAGGACTGCAAATTCGACAATTACCGCAAAGCCAGATGTTTTGTCAAATCTAAGGAAGCCGAGTGGTCAGAGAAACTTCCTTCCAGTATTTAACTGTGTTATTAGTGACTGACGGGTCGGGAGAGGTGACCGAGCCCGGTTTAAGGTGCACGACTGGAAATCGTGTGTACCCCTTATAAGGGTACCGGGGGTTCGAATCCCCCCCTCTCCGCCAGATTCAAGTAAAAAGTAAAAAGGCAAAAGTAAAAAAGGCTTCTGCCATGAACCGAATGGATGTCGATTGCTGATAGCCGGGTCCTGTGCAAGGCGGCGCCGTGAATTCCGTCAGGTCCGGGAGGAAGCAGCGGTAGCGGATTTCCCCTGTGCCATAGGGTAGCCTGGTTGTCAGCAATGGGCATCCACAGATAGGTAAAAGGCAAAAGTCGAAAGGAAAAAAGGGAAATGAAGGTTTGATTTTTACCTTTGACTTTTTACTTTTTCCTTGAAAGCTATGTCGTATTTAGTTTTAGCGCGGAAGTGGCGTCCTCAAAGTTTTGGAGAGATCGCCGGCCAGGATCATGTCACAAGGATTTTGCGTAACGCTGTGGCGACGGGCCGGATCGCCCACGCCTATCTGTTTACCGGCGTGCGGGGTGTGGGGAAAACCACGGCAGCGCGTATTTTGGCCAAAGCCCTCAATTGCGAGAAGGGCCCGACGCCGGACCCCTGCAACCAGTGCGCGCAATGCAGCGAGATCCTCAACGGGAGTTCCATGGATGTTTACGAAATTGACGGGGCTTCCAATCGCGGTATCGACGAGGTTCGGCAGATTATCGAGAATGTCAGATACCAGCCCGCCAAAAGTCGGTTTAAGATCTACATTATCGACGAAGTCCATCAGGTCACCAAGGACGCCTTTAACGCTCTCTTGAAAACTCTGGAGGAGCCGCCACCGTTCGTTAAATTCATTCTTGCGACGACCGAACCCCATCGCCTGCCGGAAACGATACTTTCTCGCTGTCAGCGTTTCGATTTCCGACGCATTCCTATTCGAGAAATCGTCCATCGGCTGCGTAATATCGCTACGAAAGAGGAGCTGAGCATAACAGATGGGGCGCTTCTTCTTCTGGCGCGGGAGGCGGACGGAAGCATGCGGGATGCCCAGTCTCTTCTGGAGCAGCTCCTTTCCTATTCAGCTCCTGCGGCGGCGGGCAAAGCAAAGGTGCAGCTGGATGAAAGCCTTCTCCAAGAAGTCTTCGGCATTGCCGAGCGAAAGGTCCTCTACGATATTTCCGAAGCCGTGAAGGAGGGGAACGCAAAAAAGTGCGTGGAGTTGGTGGCTGACGTCGTGCTTCAAGGCCGTGATATCGGCCGATTGTCCCGGGAGCTTGTGGAGCATTTTCGCAATCTGCTGGTGGTCCATCTGACTGAAGAAGGGGGACGGCAGACCGGAGACCGCGGTCCTCCGTCGTCGGTCGGCAGTCTGCTTTTGGATCTCCCCGACCAGGAGATAGAGGATCTCCGGCGTCAGTCGGCCGGACTTTCGGTGGACATGCTGATGGATTATTTTAGATTCATGGTGGATGGGGACGAAGAGGTGGCGCGCTCTGCCTATCCTCGCTTTGCATTGGAAACGACGTTGATCCGACTCGCGACTCTCCCTAAGATGATGCCGGTAGCCGAGGTCGTGGAGCGTTTGGAAATGTTGGAGAAAAGTCTATCATCAGGGGAAGCAAATCCAAGGCCGGTCGCGCAGCATGGTAAAAGATTAAAGGTCTCTCAGGAAGAAGAGAAAACTCCAGCTCCGGATATCTCCATGGGAGATCAGGGCCCGGAGATTTGGAACAAATTCGTGGCTTTTGTCATGACGGAAAAAAAAATTCTCGCATCGTATCTCAAACAAGTCCGGGCTTTGGAGCTGCCGCCGGGCAAGCTGAGAGTGGGCGTCGAAGACCGCCATCATCTAAGTTATCTTCAGGATCCCGAGAATCTGTCAATGTTAAAAGACCTCGCTCGGCGTTTCTTCTCGGAAGAAGTAGCTGTAGCGGTTGCTCCCATGGCTTCGAAAAAACAGGGTGATCAAGAGAACATAGCGAAAATAGGTGCCACCCAGGGCGGGGCAGATGACATGGTAAAAGAGGCGCTGCGGATTTTCGGCGGATCGATCAAAGAGACAAAAAGATAGAGACAGAGACAGGAAAAGGAAGAGTATCTGTTCACAAGTTAGGAGGGGCGCATGGTCAAAAGTCTAGGAGGTATGGGTAATCTCCTCAAGCAGGCTCAAGAAGTGCAAGCCCGCTTGGCAAAGATTCAAGAAGAGTTGGCGGGGAAGACCGTAGAAGCTGCTTCGGGCGGAGGCATGGTGCGCGTCACGGTGAACGGTCAATTGGCGCTCACCTCGATCAAGATCGATCCATCCGTGATCAATTCTGAGGAAAAGGAGATGTTGGAAGATCTGGTCTTGGCTGCGGTCAATGAAGGATTGCGCCGAGCACGTGAGATGGTATCCGAGGAAATGGCCAAAGTGACGGGGGGATTCAAGATCCCGGGGTTGATGCCGTGATCCACTATCCCGCGCCCCTCGCGCGTCTCATTCAGGAGTTGTGCAAGCTCCCCGGCATCGGGGAGAAGACGGCAGGTCGCCTCGCCTTCCACTTGTTGAAAGGCAACAGAGAAGATGTCGCGGCTTTGGCCGACAGCATCGGAAGGCTACGCCAGGGGATGGGTCTATGCCGGAGCTGTTTCGGTTTGAGCGAGGTGGAGGAGAATGGAGGAGAGGAGAGAGAGTGTAAGATTTGTCAGGATCCCGGGCGAGAAAAGGACAAGATATGCGTGGTCGAGGAGCCGGCGGATCTGTTGGCCGTGGAGAAATCCCTGGAGTTTAAGGGACTCTATCACGTGCTTCACGGGGCCATTTGCCCTTTGGATGGAGTCGGCCCCGATTCTTTACGCATTAAAGAACTTTTGGGGCGGCTTCAAGACGGCAGCATCCGGGAGGTGATCGTGGCTACCAATCCGACGATGGAAGGGGAAGCGACCGCCCTCTACCTCTCCAAGGTGATTAAGCCTCTGGGAGTCCGGGTGACGCGCATTGCGCGCGGCCTCCCCATGGGTGGAGATCTCGAGTACACGGATGCAGTGACATTGGGAAAGGCAATCGAAGGAAGAAGGGAGATTTAAGGAGAGATATTATGGGCAAAAAAGTATTTTTTCTGTTTGCAGTTGTTTTCCTCTCTGGGTGTATGACAGTGGGTCGAAATTTTGCTACTGTTCCCGTAAAAGAAATTCAGATCAATACAACGACGCAAAAAGAAGTCTTCGGATCATTTGGGGAGCCCGTTCGCAAAGGACTGGAAAACGGTTACGAGACCTGGTCCTACTCCTACCATTATTACGAGCTGGGACAGCTCAGAGATTCCAAGGAGCTCTATGTCGTTTTTAACAAGGACAGCACCGTGCGAAGTTACTCTTTTACATCCAAGTAAGGTCAACCATGTCATTTCTTTTTCCCGCTAGCGGCGAGTTTTACGATCTCTTTGAACGCAGTGCGGCCAAGGCTGTGGAAGGGGCCGGCCTGCTGCAAGATCTCGTGAACCACTTTGCGGATGTCTCTCTCAAGGCCAAGCACATCAAAGACGTGGAGCATGAAGGGGACGTCGTTACTCACGATACGATCGAGAGGCTTAACAAGACCTTCGTCACCCCTTTAGATCGGGAGGACATTCACCGCTTGATCTGCGCCCTGGATGACATCCTCGATTTCATTGAAGCGACCTCCGAACGACTCAACCTCTACGGCATAAAAGATGTGCGCCCTGATGCTACGCTTCTGGTCGACATCCTTGTCAGATCGGTGAAGGAAGTGCAGGAGGCGATCGGGAAGCTCAGACACCTTAAGGGAGCAGACTCCATCCTCAAGCATTGCGTGGAGATCAACCGTCTGGAGAACGAAGGCGACTTCGCCAGCCGCTCCGCCATTGCCAAGCTCTTCCAGCCGGGTGCCGACCCGCTCGAGGTGATCAAGTGGAAGGAGATTTACGACTGCGTCGAAGATGCCGTGGATCGCTGCGAAGATGCGGCCAATGTTATCGAGGGGATTGTCTTAAAGAACGCGTAGTTGCTTCGAGCCTAGAATAGGCTGCGGACCAGAGTAGCGACGAGCCAGGCGATCAACCAGCAGACGGGAAAGGTTAAAATCCACGCGACCACGATCTGTCCGGCTACGCCCCAGCGCACCGCGGATAGACGCCGGCTTGCGCCCACGCCCATGATAGCCGTGCTGATGGTATGCGTGGTGCTAAGCGGGATGCCCATCCGCGAGGCAATCTCGATGACCATGGCGGCTGAAGTCTCGGCTGCGAAGCCGTGAACCGGCTCTAGCTTGGTAATCCGCATGCCCATCGTCTTGATGATCCTCCAACCCCCACAGGCGGTGCCGATTCCCATCGTAATGGCGCAGAGAAATATCACCCACAGCGGAATTCGAAACTCATCGAGGTACCCACCGAGAACCAGCGCGAGGGCAAAAGTCCCCATGAATTTCTGGCCGTCGTTGCTCCCATGGCTGAAGGCCATGAACGCAGCCGAGAAGACCTGCAGCCTGCCGAACAGCTTTCGAATCATGCCGGGGGTGCTTCTCGTCAGCAAGCGGTAAATGGCAGCGATGATAAGGATGGCGCCGCCGAACCCCAGGAAGGTGGAGAAGCCAAGTCCGATAAGAACCTTTCGCCATCCATCCCACAAGAGAGACTCCACTCCTGCCGTGGCGAATCCAGCTCCGGCAAGACCTGCGACCAAAGCGTGGCTCTCGCTCGTAGGAAGACCGTAATACCAAGCCAGCGTGCTCCAGAGTACAATGGCGACCATAGCTGCCGCAACGGTCGTGAGATCGACGGTATTTGGGTCGATGATCCCGGTGCCGATAGTTACGGCTACAGCCGTTCCGGACATGGCGCCTAGGATATTCAGGACGCTCGCCATGAGCAGCGCCTTGTAGGGCGCAAGCACTCGGGTGGAGACAACGGTGGCGATCGCATTGGGCGCATCCGTCCAACCGTTAACGAACTCTGCAGCTAAAACCAAGAGGAGTACAACGTAGACATCCATTGTTTCACAGTGATGTAAACGTGTGTCTATACCAAGGACGAGAGTGATGCAAACAGAGGTCCAAAACGAAAGCGGCGAGGGATGGTAGAACCTGGGAGACTCAGGGGTTCAAAGGCTGTGATAGCCTATCCTAGCTGGGGTCCAGGGGCCGGATATCTCCGGTCTCTTGGATGACTACTGCATATCCGTCGAGGGCAGAGGGAATCTGTTTTACCAAGTCGGGTGTTTTCTTGAGGACGTAGACCTTGATACATGGTTTTCCAGCGCACTCGCCCTGAGCAGTGCCCACAACGCCAGGGTGCGACATCAGCCTAGCGGTGTGCTCTTTCAACACTGTTTCAATCGTCTTCTTTGGCATGGGTTTCTCTTTCGGTTCGCCTACCTGCTGCTGATCGCAGGCGGCTGCAGTAAGTAACCAGACAAGGCCAACCACAGGTACGGATCTTCTCAAGGTAGCCCTCATTGAACAATAACTGATTGTTCCGGTCAACTCTTCGGATGAGTTTCTAAAAAAACAGGGGAGAGGACCATGGCCCTCTCCCCTGCATTCATTCTGTTACAGTAGCGTTCGGCTATTACTGCCCGTCAACGGTGACGCCGAAGGCGTCCAGCACCTCGTCAATCGGGTTGGCGATCGTGATGGCGACACTTCCTGCGAACAGCAGTCCCACAGGTTTACCATTGTCAGATCCGCCCCGTGCCACCACGAGCGACCCGGAATCACCGCCAGCGCTGAAGTTCCCAGGCCGGATGACGATCTGATTAACGAATCTTGCAACGCCGGTGCTGTAACCAACATTGACGGTGGCATTGATGGCATCAACTCTTCCGGATGTTAACCCGGTGGTCCGGCCATACTTTCGGACTCTCTGGTTGATAGACGCCGTGGCGGTGGTTGACTGCGGTGTCCCGTAGCCGTCGGAGGGCGTGGCATTGCCCAGATCAGCCGTCGAGCTGAGTGCGATCGCCGCGTCAATTACATTGTTGGCCAAAGTCGAGAAAACGATTGGTTCGAAATCTGCAACCGTCCCGATAGCGTCGGCGGGGTTCAGGCCACCATCGAAAGGACCCGGCTGAAGTACGTTGTCCCCGATCGCAGCCTGGTTCTCGTCGGCGTAGACATGGTTATTACTCAAGGCGTACACGTTAACGCCGTCTGTCACTCTAGCGCCGATTGTGCCGGCTGTAATGTCCGGATGACCGGTCGAGATGCCGATTGGCACCGGACGTGGAAACCTGTCTGTTGGGTTGGTCGGATCCTCGGCGGGCGGGTCTTCCCCGCCACCGTCGCCGCCGTTACCATGGTTGTGGTTTCCATTTTCGTCAGGTTTGTTGAGGGCAAAAATCTTGCCGGTTACCTGAACCACTACGGGAACACCGTCCAGCGATCTGGGAAGTCCGGGGACTCCCCGTTCCTCGGTGTAAATTTTCACCACTGGTTGCCCACCAGCACCCAGGCCAACTGCCGTACCGACCACGCCTTGAGTTTCCAGCAGGCTGTCGGTATGGCGCTCCTGGACAGCGATGGCGCGAGCCAGCCCAGGTTCAAAAGCAGGCTGGGCATAGCCTGGTGATACCACTAACACCGCTGCCAAGCCGACAGTGACAAAGGTTCCGATAAGTAACCGTAGAAGTCTCATGAATCCCCCTTCAAAAGAATATCGTCGAGAATTTTAAAAAATGCCGTGTAAAACCGTCAATCTTTTTAATAATGCAACTCTGAAAACGTTGCTAGATGTACTCGGGACGCAAAAGAAATGCCAATTAATAAAACCTCAAAGGTGGCTGATAACTCATGGATAAATCGTGGGATTTACTAAATAAGAAAATATCTAATCGTTTCAAAAACAGGGCAGATTCGCCATACCGGACACGGAAAGCTATCGAATGGACTATTATGCGCATTGGTTCATTAATCCGTGTCCCACCCATATCAAACGTGCTTATGCCTTTGTGCGTTCTCCAATCTTGGGGTGATCAAAGTCTTCTAAGAGCTTTTCAACTTTTCTACGGACCCCATCACGCACTTCTCTGAAAGTTCTCAAGACGACTTCTTCGTTTCCATTGGCTTGAGCCGGGTCGGGAAGGGGCCAGTGAAGACGCTCTGTTTTTGCGGAAAGGGTCGGACAACTTTCAGCAGCCTCACCGCACAGAGTAACAGCCAAATCGATTTTATCGAGCGGAATGGCCTCTAGTCCTTTAGACTGCTGATTCGAAATATCGATTCCGTCTTCTTTCATAACTTGAATCGCGAGGGGATGGACCGTTTTCGGCTCGGTGCCGGCACTGTGGCTTCGGACATCCTGAGGCGCAAGCGTTCGAGCAAACCCCTCAGCCATTTGGCTCCGGCAGGAATTTCCGGTACAGAGGAAGAGTATCATTTTCATTTCTACAACCATTAGCATATGTACCGATTAGGGACTAGATTCGAGTGTAGACGTTGTTCTCAGCATTGGTGCTCGGGTTAGTCCGAGTGGAGTGCTTTGTATGAGTGTTTAGATTTACAAGTCGGTAATGTATTATTAAGACTTTGAATCAGTGAGTGAATTATGGGACTGAGAAATAAACCACGGTATGACTCAGTTGCGACGATGCTTAACATCGTGTGCAGCAGCCGCATGCTCGTGGCCCTGCTTATGGGGTTTTCCTGTGGTCTGCCATTATTGTTAACCATTTCAGTATTGCAGGCCTGGATGATGGACGAGGGTGTAGATCTTAGCGTGATTGGGTTGATGGCCCTGGTAGGGCTACCTTACACATTAAAATTTCTTTGGGCACCGTTTGTCGATCGTTTTACATTGTCTCTTTTTGGACAGCCATTTCTGGGCAGACGCCGAGGCTGGCTATTGGTAATGCAGATCGCTTTGACGTTGTCG
>JAUXIP010000288.1 GCA_030620935.1 Deltaproteobacteria bacterium
CTTCTGTCACTGCCTTAATGAAGGAGGGTTTCTCCTCACGGGGACTGCGGAACATTACTTTCACGCTTACAAGGATTTTGAAGTGCGGGTCTTTCCTGAAACCGCCATTTACCAAAAACCCTCCTTGAAAAGGAAGGTCTCCCCTCCTCCCAAGCCCATTTCCATTCCACTGCCTGCTTTGGAATTGCCCAGACCGCCGGCAAAGGAGGCGAAGCGTAAACCAGCCGCAAAAAAGAAGTCCGAGAAACGCCCGGTGGAGAAATCGCTCGATCTCATTGCCCAAGGGGAGGTAGACAAGGCGCTGATGCTCCTCGCCGAGGAAGTGGAAAAGAACCCTAAAGATAGCCGTGCTTGCTTTCTGTTAGGCCGGATCTCTGCGGACCGTAACCATCAACGCGAGGCTATCTACTGGCTTTCCCAAACAGTCACTCTCGATCCGCTCCATCTGTGGGCCCATTACCTGCTGGGTCTCCTCCGGCTTGAGGAAAACAGGATGGATGACGCGCTCCAGTTTCTGAAAAAAACCGTTTACATCGAACCCGATTTCGCCCTGGGCCACTTTTACCTCGGCAGAGCCTATAAACACCAGGGCCAGATCGAAAAGGCGCGCAAGAGCTTTACCACGGTGAAAAAGCTCCTGGACTCTCTCTCCCTGCCTGAAGAGCTTGAGGGAGCAGAATCGATGACCACTCATCAACTCCTGACTTTGGTTGATAGGGAACTCAATATATGACGGATGATCTCACGCTACTCACTTTAGTACTGGATAAAGTCTGGTATGCCATCGATGTCCAAGTCGTCCAAGAGGTCGTTCCTCTGCCCGAGCTGACGCCCCTTTCGGATGCGCCGCCCTACATCAGCGGGATTTTTAATCTCCGCGGTCGCATCGTCACGACCATCGACCTAGGACAACGGTTAGGGCTCAAGCCGCGCTCCTGGAATACCAAGACTTCGGTCCTGGTAACCCTCTTCCAAGAGAAGTTCTATGGCCTCATTGTCGACGAGGCGTTGTCTTTGATCAGGCTTTCCACCCAGGACATGGAGCGCAGGCCGGATCTCTCTTCGGGTACAGGGAAGGAACAGAATTATTGCGTCATCGGGGTCGGGAAACTCGACGGCCGCTTGATTCCTATTCTCGATCTCAAACGAATCTTAACGGTGGCAGAACAACAGGCATCCGAGGTTCAGCCGACCAAACAAGCACAAGGAGATCGCCAATGACTATGGAGCCAACCTTGGCGACAAACAGCCAAGCCGGAGAGGATAACCTTCAAGAGCTCTTCCAGGAAAGGGCGAAAGTTTTAAGGGAGGTCCCCTTAGCGGAAGAGGCCGGAGAAAAGATCTCTATCCTCTCCTTTCAGCTTGGAGAAGAAGTTTACGGCGTGGAACTGAGGGATCTCACGGAAACGCGTCAATCCGTCCCCCTTCGCCTTCTCCCTTCTGCGCCGCCCCATTTGGCCGGGATCGTGAACCTAAGGGGAGAGCTTTTGCCGGTGATCGATCTCTGCCCCATCCTGGGCTTGCCCCCGCAAGAGCTGAACAAGACCATCCCGGCTCTCTTAATCCTATCTCTCAAAGAAAACAAGTTCGCTTTTGCCGTAGATCGGGCCAAGGACATCCTGACGCTTCCCTTAAAAGAGATTCACCCGGCTCCCCTATCTCTGGACCCGGACCAGGCGGTTTTTATTAGGGGCGAATTTCTGGCCGACAACCGACTGATCAGCCTGTTGGACATGGAAAAGCTGCTTCAGGATCAGCGTTTTTTCGGCGTAGCCCACACACGGAATAAAGATACAAGCCTCAAAGGCAAGGAGGAGACATAAAAATGAATTGGTTACATCTTCCGTCCATCTTCAATCGGATCCTTCCTTCCACCATAAGGGGAAGACTGACGCTGTGGTTTCTCGTCCTCTCTTTAACCCCGATCGTGGCGATCACCTTCCTGGCTTGGCACAGCAGCCGTGCGAGCCTGGAGAAAGAGATCATCAACAAGCTCAACGCGGTCGCCAACAACAAGGCCTATATTCTGGAAAGCTGGTTTCAAGACCAGACGGGAGACGCGAGTGACCTGGCGAACCATACATCGATCAAAGATCTCCTCTCGCCTATTTTCAGAGTGGTGTATCCCGATCTCGCAGCGAAGACGGATGAAGAACGAAGCAGGAGGACAAAAGACCTGATCACGGCGCTTCAAGAGACCAACCCTTCCTACGTCGACGTCTTGATCGCCGACAAGAGAGGCAAGGTGATTACTTCCAGCTCCAGGGCGCTCGGGCAGGAGGGAGCCCGTTTAAGTGAAATCGGCCTCACTAAGGTAGAAACGGACCGGACCCTTGTCAGCCCGGTTTTTTACTCCCAGACGGCCAAGCAGCATGTCTTTATGATTGCCAGTCCGGTCTTTGACAACAACGCCGAGACGATAGGCCATGTGGTCCTGGAAGTCGAGCTCAGACCGATCCACCGGCTGGTGGAAGAACGCTCCGGCTTGGGGGAAACCGGCGAGGTGATCATTGTCGACCGCGATCTGAGGATGCTTACCCAGTCGCGCTTCAAAGAAGAATCCACTCTTCTTAAAACCATTCCTGCAAATGAGCCTATTCGCCTCGCCCTTCAGGGAGAACAGGGAGATTCATTTTACCAGGACTATCGCGGCGTCGACGTGATCGGCTCCGTACGCCCTCTTAAGGAAACGGGAACCGTCCTCATCGCCAAGATCGACCGGTCCGAGGGGTTGGCGGCTGTTACGCAGCTAAGGAATAGGATCTTGGTCATCATTCTCTTAACGGTTGTGCTGGCCACCTGGATCTCTTTGACAATCGCCCAGAGCATTGCCAGACCCATTCGCGAGGGAATCGGCTTCGCCCAACGAGTCGCGCAGGGAGACCTGACCGCCTCTTTGTCTACCCAAGACACCTCGGAGACCGGCCTGCTGATCCATTCCTTGAACCAGATGGTCGGAGATCTCAATCAAATGGTCTCTCACATCACCGAGCTGGTCCAAAATACCAGCTCCACCGCCAGCGAAATGTCCGCCTCCTCCGAAGAGCAGGAACGCACCATCGCCTCCCAGGCAGCCTCCATCAACGAGATCGCCACCACCATCGACCAACTCGCCCAATCCTCCGGCCAGGTAGGTAAAGCAGCCGAAGAGGTCGCCGCTCGATGGGAAGAAGTCCTCCAAGTCATCGAAGACGGAAACCAGGCCGCCCAAAAAGGCGTCGATGAAATGGGCCTCATTAAGGGCAAAACCGAGGGCATCGCACAAAATATCTTGAGCCTCAGCGAGCAAATACAAAAAATCAGCTCCATCGTCCACACCGTCGCTAACATCGCCGAACAAACCAACATGCTCGCCCTCAACGCCGGCATTGAGGCCGCACGCGCCGGAGAACACGGAAGGGGCTTTGCCGTGGTCGCCGCCGAGGTGCGTAAACTCGCTGACCAGAGCCAAAAGGCCGCCGCCCAGATCGGCGCCATTATTCAGGAAATCCAGTCGGCCACCCATAGAACCATCCTGACGGTAGAGGAAGGAACCAAAGGGGTCGAGACCGGGGTCGGCCATGTCCTGCAGGCCGAGCAGACTCTTCAGAGCGTCACCTCCACCATCAAGGGGACGGTGGAGACGGCGCGCGGGATCACCCTGGCCACCCGCCAGCAGGCCACCGGCGTCGATCAGGTCTCTGAGGCCATGCGCACGATCGACCAGGGCATGAAGGAAACCGTCGAAGGGATTCAACAAACCAGCACGGCGGCCTCACAGCTGGCCAGTCTCGGACTCTCCTTGCAGGAACTGGTGCGAAAATTCCACGTGTCGGAGAACGACCAGTCCGAACGAAAACCGGAGTAAAAAATGGAAGTGGGCGATCGAGAATATCAACAACTGTTTCAAATCTTTCGGGAGGAATGCAGAGAGCACATCCAGATGCTGAATAACGGTCTGCTCGTGCTCGAGAGCCAACCCAAAGAGGCGCCGCTGGACGAGATATTGCGCGCGGCCCATAGCCTTAAGGGCGCCTCTCGCATGATGGGCTTCAAGGAGATTGAAACGCTCAGCCACTCTCTCGAGACCC
>JAUXIP010000098.1 GCA_030620935.1 Deltaproteobacteria bacterium
CGCCACTCCGGCTTTCAGCCCAGATTTTTCCCTGGTGAGCCTCGGCGACCAGCTTGCAATACGGCAACCCCAATCCCGTGCCTGTCTCCAACTTTCCTTGATCGCGCGAGTAGAACCGGTCGAAGATCTTGGGCATGTCCTGTTCGGGGATACCTGTGCCTTCGTCTTCCACTCGTATCAGCACTTGAGGGCCTAATTTTCTATCGCCCTCGAGCACAGAGGAAGAAACATAAATACGGCCATGGTCCGGGGAAAACTTAATAGCGTTGCTGAGGAGATTGATGAGCAGCCGGGTCAGTCTCTTTTTGTCGGCCACGACCGGGATCTGGGGCGGATCAGAACGATTTGCAACTTGGATTCTCCTCTCTGCCATCTCAGGCCCCAAGATACGCAGGCTTGTCTGTATAGGCTCCTCCATTTGAAACGAGGTGAGCGAGAGGGGTAGTTCGCCGAAGTCGGAACGGTAAAGGTCCAGCATTTCATTGACCATACCAATGACCAGATCCCCTGCGCTTAGGAGGTCGTCAAGGATGGTCCTTGCCTGCGGCCCGTTGAGTTCCGTAGGCGTTTGCTCCAGCCGTTCCAGGGTTTTTTTGATGCCCAGCAAGGGGTTTTTGAGATCATGAGCGATCATGTGAGCCATTGCCGCTCTCTTTTTTTCCGTTTCTATTAGCTCTTCACCGGTCTCGGCGAATTTTCTCTCTAGCTCTTGGCGGTAGCTGTCCACTTCAATCCTGGATCTTCGGAGCTCTTCCAGCATCCGGTTGAAGGAGCTGGCCAGGAGTCCGATTTCATCCATAGATTTGACGCGCACCGCCCCGCCATAATCACCGGTGGCCACTTGTTCGGTTCGCCGCACAAGTTCTCTCAGTGGCCTGGTTAGACGACGGCTCAAGAGCCACGATACAAAGAAGGCCAAGACGATGCCTACAAGGGCGATAGAAAACAAGGTCTTTTGTAACGTCCCCATGGCTGCCGTCATTTCGTGGGATGGGAAGAAAAGGGAGATCACCCCTTCTTGGCCCCTGGCTGTTTCCAGGGGGAGACGAATCTCCAGCGAGGGGGATGGGGCTTCGCGATGCCACTGGGTTCCAGAACTCTTGATGACCTCCGGCTGGGCGCCGGGAGCCGCCTTGGCCTTAAGATCGGGGCCCTCTGTCGAGTACAACTGGTTGCCCACTGCGATGATGACTTTGCCGTCTGCGACTTGTTCCAGTTCTTTAATCAGGTCTCGGTTAAGTGAGTAGCCGACGCTTACCACTCCCAGAATGCCTTTCACGCCTATACTTTCAACCGCGCGCAGATACGTTTTCCCGTCGCGTTCCTCGATGCCGTAGTTCGGAAGGTCGCGCATCCCCCGTAGCAGCCCTCGGACATCACTGGTCGGAGGGGGGTTGTCGCCATAATTTGAGGGGTCGTGGACACGAAGAAAAATTCTTCCTTTCCGGTCCAGGATTTCTATGAAGTCCATCCCTATCGAACCGACGATCGGCAACAAAAGTTCAAATAGGCGTCTACGGTCCCGGTTTTTAAGTCTTTCTTCAACTCCAGGCATCTCCGCGATCAGATTGGCCAAGCCGGTTGCGATTTCCTGTTTTTCGTTCAAGAGGAGCCTGACTCTTTCCGCTTGAGCCCTGGACTTTTCCTCAAACCTTCGCTCCAAGAGAGTGGAAAAAGTCTTTGAGGTCCAAAGAATCGCGAGAGCCATGGGCAAGAGAATGACGACCAGAGAGGAAAGAAGCAGCTTAAGCAATACGCTCTTCAACGATGTACCTCCGGTCGGCCGGCGTCACTAGTAAATTGGGCGAACCCGAGCATCCATTCCCTCACGATCCCCTCGGGTCTTTGGGGTGAAACGAGCAGCAAGGGGCGCCTGAGTGGATAGAGACCCTGCTTGATGTTTTGTGCGGTAGGAAGTTTTCCGTCGACGGCCAAGACTCTTACTCCCTCCGACTCGGCCTGGTCGAAGTGTAGGATGCCGTAACCGAGCGCACCCTTGACCCGCTTAATGGTCTTGAGGATCTTTTTCTTGCTTGCGCGTAGGGTAAAGGCTTTCTCTTGACCGTTAAAGTTTCGTCCGAACACATGGCGGAAAAAGATCGTGTGTATGTTGGAGCTGCTCTCGCGCGTGAGGGCGACGATCCCTTGGTCTTGGCCTCCCACCTCGCGCCAGTTGGTAATCTCCCCTAGATAGATACGCCGGATCTGGTCGAGAGTTAAACTGCGGACGGGGTTTCCTGGATAGGTGAGAAGGAAAATAGCGTCATGGCCAAAAAGTTTTTCGTGTAGGGATTGCTTCTCCGAGTCTGTGAGACTCCGGGCTACGAGTCCAATGTCGATCTCTCCGCGTATGGCCGCGTTGACGCCAAAGGTCGATCCGCCCCCCCGGATTTCGATCTCTATTTCCGGATGGTCTTTAATGAATCGACTTGAGAATTTTTGCGCCAGAGGGTTAAGAGATTGGGCACCGGCGATGATGATTCTTTGCTGCCGTTCCTGAGCCTGAACGCCGGAAGAGATAAGTAAGGTCAGAATTGCGAGTAGGCGCCAAGCGGATAAGATTCCCGTCTGCATAGTACCGCCTTTTTAGAGCGAGGATTATCTATATTGCGGCGCCGGATCGCTGTCAAGATGACCCGGCCTCTAGGTGCGTTCAAATCGTTCAAAGGTTCAATAATTCGAAGGTTTTTTTGCCGGATTGAACCTTGAACTATGGTGAACGATTTGGACCCCTTTAGTGTTTTTCCGGAAGGTTTTCTCCTGTGGGAGTCAGGATCAGAAGCGGCCGCTCTTCTATCTCTTCGTCTTTAAAGAATAACCGGATGTACTTTCCGCTTTTCCACAACTCTGTTTGATCTTTGTAGTGAGGTGAAAAAGGGTGGCCGGATTGCCCCGAAGGGAGGATGAACGATGAACGCCGCAAATCCCCGAGATCGATTAACATCCTCATGGAAGCCCCGACCACATGCTGGTACGGGTTGGAGTGGCGATAAAAGCCCATGTTGATGGTCACCCCATCGCCAGGGGAGGAAAAAGGGCCCACGGAGAAGATGGGTGCAAGGATTTTACTTCGATCCAGCGGGTGGTGGAGGATTAAGGTGTGGAGCCTGCCCCAACTCCATTCATTCATATCGGTTCCCAGACGACCGGTGAGCTCCATCACGGCTTCCCCTAGACTTTTTTCTACGATCTTGTGCCGTGGGGCTGCGTCAAACCACGGAGATTGCGGATCCTGTAATATTTGATCGACAGGGGCAAGGGACTGATTAAAGATCTCCGTATAGGCGAGAAATAGCTCTTGACCTAGGTCCGGGGTAAGGAGGTTGTACATCATGCGCTGATAAAAAACATGAAACAGGGCTGCTTCGGCGCTGTTTTCTGAACAGTCGCCTTCCCATTGAATCAGCTTTTCCACGACCTTCCTAAGAGTTGTTCTTTTCGCGGCTATGGCCTCGAGATCGACCCTGAGCCCTCGGATCAACTCCCTGCCCTGTACGGAAACAGTATCCCTCTGTATCTCGGCCATATCATTAAAAGAGAACCGTTCCTTTTTTGTCAACAGCTCCTTGATGCGACGGATACGATAGGGGGGTTCAAACAGGTCAGAGAGGTAATAAGGATAGGACGAATCCGTAATTTTGTTGTTCGCCGTGGCGATCATACCCTCCGGGGGATTGTAAAGACGAGGCAGTTCATTAAACGGGATATGACCTTGCCAGTCCCACTGCTTGCTCCAGCCGGGAAGAGGGGAGAGAGATCGGGGCTGAGATCTCAGGGGCACTCGACCAGCGAGGGCATAACCTATATTCCCCTCACGGTCGGCATAGAGGTAATTGAGAGTGGGCGCGATCTGAAAAGATAGGCTGTCGAGAAATTCCTCCCAGTTGTGCGCGCGATTAACTCCGTAGAGGACACGCATCTCCTCCCCTGGATCATGGGCAGTCCATCGAAGAGCCAACACCTCTGAGGAGAGACTTTGTGGGATGAAGTCACTGATAATAGGCCCATGACGGCTGAAACGTAGTCGTTTTCTAACTTCTCTCCCTCCCCGGATCCGAATCCTTTCCTCTTTGCATTCCATATTTGCCCATTGGTCGCCGACTGCGTAGAGATCCTCTTTTTGAGGATGGATTTTTTCACGATAGAGATCCGCGTCGTCACAGAGGGCTGCGGTCACTCCCCAGGAGATCCAGCGATTGAAGCCCAGGGGAACGCACGGAGAGCCGGGAATCGAGCCCCCCCACACCTCGAAATCGTTCGAGGTCTTGCCGTCAGATGCCGCCTTGAGGTGGATGAGGTACCAGGCCGGGGGGAGCGTCATCCTGAGATGAGGATCGTTACATAGGATTGGCTTTCCTGTTGAAGAACGGTGTGGTGCAATGACCCAGCTATTGCTTCCTTCTCCTCCGGTTGCCCAATCGGTTTGCTGGAAAGTTCCGTTCAGGAAGCGGAGAAGTTCCTGAGACGTATCGAGAACGGACTGAGTAATGCTGTGCTCTCCTTCCGGATAGGTTGGAAAGAGAGATTTCAGTTTGGCTTCTTGGCTCCCGAGTTTGCCTGCAATGAGGCTCAGTGTCAGGCGTGTGAATAGGGAGGTGGAGAGAAAAAAAGCGAAGCCTTTACTGATGGTAAGGCTGTCTTCCGGCCGCCAGGGCTCCGGCTCATAGCGCAATAGGCGAAATTCTACGGGCAACCGATGGAGATGATTTTCGATGTAGCGGTTGATGCCTTCGCTGTAGGCAACAAGTCGATCAACATATTCATCGGGCAACAGTCTAAGAGATGCGCACGCCGTTCTCCGGATGCCCATGAGACGGATAAAGTAATCCAGATCGACAATAGTCCGATCGCGGAAATGAACGGAAAATTCTTGCCAGGGGAGAGCTTTTTCTCCCAAAATTTCTGCCAGGCGGCCGCAATGAAAGCGTCGGTTTAAATCCATCTGCCAAAGCCGCTCTTGTGCGTGGAGGTAGCCCTGGGCCATGAAGAGGTCCGTTTCATTAGCGGCAAAAACATGGGGGACTCCGTAGGGACTCCAGAAGATTTCGACTTTTTGCTTTAGGCCGGGGATAGAAATGGATCCCTGCCTCTGCGGCTCGGCTTTTCGTCCCCAATAACGCAGCAGGGGGCGCAGCATGGAAGAGATTAAACCGCTGAAGGGCATCATGTTGCTTATAATAGTAGTAAAATTAGGGGTTCTCTAATGGTTCAATGGTCTGCCGAGAAGATCGACTATAGTTTGGGCTTTTGCTTATGCCAGTCGGTGGCTTGCTCATAGGCAAAGGCGATCCGTAGAATCGTCGTCTCGTCAAAGTGTTTGCCGATAATCTGCATCCCGATCGGGAGTCCTTGAGAGTCAAAGCCACAGGGAAGGGACAGAGCAGGAAGTCCCGCCAGGCTGACTGAATTTGTAAAGACGTCCGAAAGATACATCTGCAGCGGGTCTTGGGTTTTTTCGCCGATTCTAAAGGCCGTCGTCGGTGCCGTAGGAGTGATAACGGCATCGCATTTTTTGAAGACCCTTTCGAAATCCTTTTTAATGAGGTTCCTGACCTTCTGGGCCTTTAGATAATAGGCGTCGTAGTAACCGGCTGAGAGAGCGTAGGTCCCCAGCATAATCCGTCTCTTTACTTCCGCTCCGAACCCTTCCTCTCTGGTTTTCATATAGGTCTCCGCCAGATTCTTGCCGGGCGCCCGGCAACCATACTTCATGCCGTCGTAGCGGGCCAGGTTGGAGCTTGCCTCAGCCGTGGCAACAAGATAGTAGACCGCTACAGCATACTCAGTGTGGGGTAAAGAGATCTCTACTATTTGGAGCCCACTCTTCTACAGAACTAGGATCGCCTTCTTCACGGAGCCTACAACGTCAGGTTGCGTCCCAGGAATGAAGTACTCTTTGGGAATACCGACTCTCAGTCCCTTGATGTCCTGTTTCAGATGCTGTGCATAACGAGGGACCGGAACGTTGAGCGAGGTTGAATCCGAGGGGTCATAACCGGCGATAGCCTCGAGCATCAATGCACAATCGGTCACATCTTTGGTCAACGGGCCTACCTGGTCCAGAGAGGAGGCAAAGGCGATAATGCCATAGCGACTCACCCGACCGTAAGTGGGTTTCAAGCCAACAATCCCGCAGCAGGCCGCGGGTTGACGGATAGAGCCTCCGGTATCTGTGCCCAGGGAGGCTATGCATTGATCAGCCGCTACGGCGGCGGCCGAGCCGCCAGAGGAACCGCCGGGGACTCGATCCAAATTCCAGGGATTACGTGTTATAGAGAAGGCCGAGTTTTCCGTCGAGGAGCCCATAGCGAACTCGTCCATATTGGTCTTCCCGGTTGTGACTGCGCCAGCCTCTTGGAGTTTCTTCACCGTCGTACCGTCGTAAGGCGGGATGAAATTGCCGAGGATCTTGGAGGCGCAAGTCGTGAGCACACCTTGAGTGAGAAAGATATCTTTTAATGCGATTGGAATACCTAGCAGCGGCGAGCATTGTCCATCTGGCGTAAGCTGCTCGTCAGCCTTCTTGGCGTCGCGTAGAGCCGAATCGTAACAAAGGGTAATATAGGAGTGTATCTTTTCTTCAGTTTCGGAGATCCTGCGAAAAACCGATTCTGTAAGCTCTACGGAAGAGATCTCCCGCTTTATGAGTTTTTCGTGCAGTTCGTGGAGGGTTAGAAGATGAAGACTCATTCAATGATCTTGGGAACCTTGAAAAAGTTCCTCTCTCTTGCAGGGGCGTTGGAAAGAACGCTGTCCCTTGAGGAGGACGGAACAACGCGATCTTCGCGGAAGGCGTTCACAATATCGACGGCATGAGCGAGAGGTTCCACATTGGACGTATCGAGCTGGTCCAGCTTCTCCACGTATTGGAGGATTTTGTCGAGTTGGCCGGTCAACATTTCCTCTTCCTCGGGAGAAAGCCTTAAGCGGGCCAGAGACGCGACGTGGAGGACCTCCTCACGCGTAATTTTCATGCAAATTTATTAACATAACGCACCGGGGAATAGCAATCGACTATCAGCGATGGGCAATAGCCCGGATTATTCATCGACCTTGGGACAAGCCCTTCCGGTCGAGGGCAAGGCTTCGACTGAGCTCAGCCGAATGTCTAGGCCGCTTCAGCCGAAGGCTGATCAGCCTCTGGCTGAGCCTTGAGGATAACCCAGAGCGTTCGTGGTGCGCGAGGGTCAGAGGGATTGGTCGGGACAGACGGCCAAGCTCCATACAAGTCATTGGACCTTCAGTCTCAGGTGCCCTCGCTCGTCACGGCTTGCCCCTTCGGTCGACATTATGTTGCTGTTTCTCCTCTCATGTTCGGAAGCGAGACAAGGCTGAAAGCTAATTGCTGATGGCCGATCGCGGCGTATTTATTTGCAGTTCTGACTCCTTTTGGCTACAAAGGAGGGAC
>JAUXIP010000120.1 GCA_030620935.1 Deltaproteobacteria bacterium
GAGCTAAGTCAATGAGCGCGCCGCTACCCAGGTCCTCCATCACGGGAATTTTATGCTTCTTCCCGATGGCGGCGAGTTGAGCCAGCTCCACTTCTGAGGAGAAACCGACGATCTTATAGTTGCTCGTGTGGACCTTAAGCAATAAGGCGGTTTTTTTATTGATCGCCTTTTCGTAGTCTTCGGGATGGGTGCGGTTGGTGCTTCCTACTTCCTTCAGGATGGCCCCGCTTTTGGCCATGATCTCCGGGATGCGGAAAGAACCGCCGATCTCGATCAGCTCTCCACGGGAAACAACCACCTCTTTACCGTCCGCGAGGGTGTTCAAGCCCAGAAGGATGGCCGCGGCATTGTTGTTGACGGCGGTGGCCGCTTCCGCCCCCGTGAGATCCAGAATAGCCTTCTCTATAGCCTCTTCTCTCTTTCCTCTTCCTCCTTCTGAGAGGTCATACTCCAGGTTGACCGGGTGAGATCCGACACGGCAAAGAGCTTCAATGGCCGCCTGCGGGAGAAGAGCGCGCCCTAAGTTTGTATGGAGGACCGTGCCGGTAGCGTTAATGACGCGGATGAGCGTGGGCTCACTCTCGGAATGCATCTGCTGTTCCATTCGGGTTAAAATCGACTCTTCTTGAAACTCTTCGACTTTGATCGATTGTCCCTCTTTGATGGCGCCTCGAATCTCGTCTAATATTTCTCGACATTTTTGCGTGACATATTCCCGTTTGAAGCGCGATAGAAGACGCTCGCTTCGAGGGTGTTTCAAAAGCCGATCAACAGAGGGAAGTTCGCGCAAGAGATTTTTTGCCTCAACTGCCATAAGCAGGTTGAGGTTTGCACAAGGAGGGGGCAAATTCAACTCTTCTTGTGTGCTTGTCTAATGCTACTTTTAAGTATACTTCAAAACCATAATTGTTGCGGCCAATTCACTGGATAGGTTAAGGATGGTTTTGTAAGGATTGATAAACTACCATAAGACTTTTAATGTCTACCTGGTATGAAGTTACAGAATAATTATCGTGCATGGATGGGGATCTTTTCTGTCTTGACCCTAGCAGTTATAGGGGGGGCTGTAGGGGTTTGGTGGTGGAGGTCCACGGGGTATGTCTCGACCGACGATGCCCGGATCAAAGCCGAAATTGTATCCATTAGCGCGGAGATCCCAGGCAGGATTGATGAGCTTCCCAAAGAGGAAGGGGATGCCGTGACCCAGGGGGGGATCATGGCCCGGCTCGATAACCGAGAGGTGCTTATCCAGGTTCAACAGGCCCAGGCCGGGGTAGACCGGGCACGTAGCAGAATGTTACAGGCGGCAAGGGAGATTGGGCTTCATGTAGAGAGACAGAAAAGCGAGGTTCCCTATGCAGAGGCGGCGCTTCAGGCCCATCGCTTCAATCTTGAGAATGCGCGCGCCGATGCGGAGCAAGCTAGAGAAGACTGGCAGCGGACCAAAGCGCTTTTTGAAAGAGAACTCATTTCGGCACAGGAACTGGATCGTGCAGAGACGGAGCTTCGCCAGGCTGAGGCAAGGGTCTCGTCCCTCCAGGAAAAGGTCAAAGAGGGGGAGGCCACCCTGGAGTTGGTGCGGATCAAGGGAAAGGAGGTATCGATTAAAGAGGCTGACCTGCAGATCCGCAAGGCAGAAGTACGTCAAGCAGAGGCCAAGCTGGCGGATCTACAGCACAAGATAAGACTAATGACGATTCGGACTCCGGTCCGAGGAATCGTAGTGAAGAAGCACGCGCACCAGGGAGAGTTTGTCGAAGCGGGTCAGCCGATCTTTCTGGTGGTAGATTCGAGCAGATATTGGGTTGAGGCCAATGTGGAGGAAACGGAGATTCGTTTTGTTAAACCTGGAAATGAAGTGATTATCCGGGTCAATTCTTATCCGGGGCGAGATTTTTCTGGCAAGGTAACCGAGATCGGAGGGGCCACGGTCTCCGAGTTCTCTCTATTTTCTCCTCAGAAGCTGACCGGGGTATTTATCAAATCAGCCCAGCGCTTGCCTGTTAAAATAGCGGTAGAAAACACAGACGGCTTGCTAAAGGTTGGTATGTTGGTTGCCGTCTGGATCAAGAAGGATAACCCATAGGATGGAATCATCCCCGTCATCTGTCCAACCCTCAGGGGCCTTTCTTAAGTGGTGGATCTTCCTCATAGTCTCACTCGGCACGCTGTCTGTGGCCCTGGGTGTCACCGCAGTCAACATAGCGATCCCCACCATCATGTCCTCTCTAGGCGCTTCCCTTGATAAGATCCAGTGGGTCCTTACCGGTTTCATGATTACCCGAACAGTACTGATTCCTTCCATCGGATGGGTCGGAGAGCGCATTGGGGACCGCAACCTCTTTATCCTCAGCATGGCTGTCTTTACCGCAGGTTCATTACTATGTTCCGTCGCGTGGAGTGCGGACTCTCTGATTTTCTTCCGGATTGTCCAGGCAGCCGGTGCAGGCCCCTTAATCGCTGTTGCCATGTCTATTATGTTTGAGGCGTTTCCCCGCCATGAACGAGGCATGGCCATGGGGCTCTTTATGACAGGATGGTCCATCGGTCCTTTTTTCGGTCCGCTCTTGGGTGGTTACCTCGCCGAGCATGTCGACTGGCGGGCGATCTTCTACATCAACATCCCGTTTGGCCTGTTGAGCATTGCGGCCGCCTATCTAATCCTCCCGCGAAGGAAGGAAGAAAAGGAAAGAACCCCCTTTGATTTACTGGGATTTCTGACCCTTACTGGGGGGACAGTGACTCTACTCCTGGCGCTGAGTCAAGTACAGAATCTGGGGTGGGGAAGCCCATTGATTGTGGAGCTCTTCAGTGCCTCTGCAGTTCTGTGGGCCCTGTTCGTGGCGGCAGAGCTGAGATCAAGGTATCCCTATATTGCGGTCCGTCACTTCCGGAGTTTTAATTTCAGTGTCTCGAACCTCATTATCTTTTTTCGAGTATTTGGGTTTCGCGGGGCCAATTTTCTCATCTCCCTCTTCCTTCAAAGAGGACTTAACTACAGCCCGCTGCAGGCCGGGATATTTCTCTTGCCGGGAGCGGTGATCACGGGCATTGTCTCTCCGGCGGCAGGGATTTTGTCAGACCGTTTGAGCCCGAGAGTACCGCTCCTGTTAGGACTCGTAATCCTCTTCTTTGCGCTTTTCGGCCTCTCCACAATAACCCTGTGGACCAGCATGACCGGCATCTTTCTCCTCATAGCATTCAAGAGCGTCGGCCAGTCGATGATGAACGCCCCGCTCAATACCGTCGCTCTCGGTGCCTTACCGGAAGATAACGTCAGGATGGGAAGCGGAATTATAGGCTTGAGTCGAGGTCTGGGAGAGTCCTTTGCAATTGCGATTCTGAGCTTTCTCCTAGAGCGAAACACCTTTCTCAACCTGGACTCGATGACCCCCCTCCAAGGGGCCCATCTCGGCGAGACCGTACGCTATAGTGTGCTCACTCAGATTAAAGGTATTCTTCTCCACGCAGGTGAGTATGGCACGGCCCTGGAAAGCAAAGCCCAGGCCCTTCTGGGCTACAGCTTGCTAAAAGAGGCGGTGATCCTGGCGTATCAGGAACTCTTTTTCTTGATGGCGGCGATTTATGCTGTGATGATTCTGTTTGTTTTACTTCTCCGCCTAGACAAGCGTGGAGTGTAAGGTGTGGGGGAGGGTAGTCTCCCCCTATGGTTGCAGTGGCTTGCGGACTCGGGGAGCTATAGGAAACTCACGAGGTCGGCAGCATGAAATTCATGCGATTACGAACTGAAATGGCAAAGCCGATGGTACATCCAAGGAGAAAGATCATCCATGTCAAAGAGCCTTCGAATGGGCTCGTCATATTGCCGACGGGTTCTTGCGCGGAAACCGAGGGGTCCTTTGTAACCTTAACCCCGGCGGGAACGCTCCACTCTTTGAACATCTTGGCCTGGTTCATAGTCCAAATCTCTAGACTGTTGGGCTCGGCAAAGCCGATCGCAACAACCATGAATTTGTCAGTGGAGGCTCTCGGAATAACCCCCTCCGGAAGGCGGCTTAGATCGACTCCCTCTTTCGGGAACACGCTCTTTGCCGGCACCATGTCGGCGGGTAAAAAATAGGAGTATTTGTCCGATGAAGGCACCATCTCTAGTTGCTCAAAACTTGCGGCGTAGACACCATGTGCCGAGCGGTAACTGACCTGTGCCTTTTGGATTTGCTCCAGAATAGGGCCGACGATAGTCTTGCCGTGACACGACGCCCAAGCCCTGTAACCGCCCATCGTCAGAAGACTGGCGGTGACCAAGATAAGAGCTGCGGCTTTTCCTGCGCTAGAGAAACGCTTCACGGCTAGGCCCGCTACAAAACCCAAAGGGACCGTGGCAATAAATAAGAACGCCATTTTCAAAAGAAATACCACCGGTGAGTCAAAAGCGGTGCTGCCCTGGGAAGCCGTATGCTCCACGCAAGCAAAAACCGATTTCGGTTGTATAAGCAGCATCGCCAATAGGGTTAAAATAGTCATTCTCAGCCCCTCCTGGCCCGTGATGACTGCAAATCCTATACCAGTAGGGGCTTTTTCTTGGGCTCTTCTAGAAAATCCTTTGTATTCAGTTGGTTGTGTGTCTTTTTCTGTAAGGAATCGAGGCTGGACAAAGTTATATGTTGGGCAAATTTTCTACCTAGTTACGAGAATTGTCATTGTTGTTACCAGGAATCCAAAGGGACGCCCCTCAATACACTGTCTCATTGCGGATGGCTGGAGGGTTCTCTGTATGTGTTCTTCCGTGAAAATTTCGGCTCGGACGAAGTCTGAAACACTGTGTTAAGGGAGACTATTTCAGCGGAATGGTGACATAAACGCGGGGCTCGGTTCCCACCACCCGCGTGATATGGCCCCGGCCTGTCACATCCTCGGCCAATACCACATCCCCCGGGCCGAAGCGCCGAACCGTGCCGTCACTGAGCTCGATCTCCGATTGTCCGGCCAGCGTGATCACATACTGACGCCTCGGTGCCGGATGCCAATCCTGGACATGGCCCGCTGGGGCGCGGCGAAAGAAAACACCAGTGGCGTCTTGAACCGAGGATGTCTCTGCATCCCCCGCCGGCTTCCATTCAACATCTATCTCCTCGAAGTGGGACTCATCGTCCTCTCCAGTATACAGCCGTACGATCTTCATAATCTGCCTTTTGTAAATAAATTTTACGGCGAATGCAATGGAAATCAAAAATGCGGTTGCCGAACTCGGCTTGGAGGTATTAAATGAAAAATTATGAAAAAGGCATGCAGTTTTCCAGAGATCTGACGCCGATTGTTTGGAGACTGTGTTTTTCCTTTGAAACATGAACCATCCTTTCAATAAAATTGCAGCTTTTGCCGTCCTTTCCGTCCTCTTCTTTCTTCTATCCTGCGGATATAACGTGGCGGTTTTGCCCGGCAAGGTCTCTCTTGCCGTGGAGGCGATTCCTCTCCGCTTAGACCCGAGTGATCCTGACCGAAAGCATTTCGGTCAGTTAACCTTCCTAGCCGGATTCGAATTGGTTTCGGAGAATTCTCGGTTCGGCGGCCTATCGGGTTTAGCGCTGTGCAGCGATGGCAGCATGCTCTATGCGGTGTCCGATCATGGTTACTGGCTCTCTGCAAATATAAGTCATGACGGCGATGGGCGACTGAATGAACTTGGGCGATGGGAAATTGCCCCTCTGTTGACCCCCGAAGGTTCACCTGTGAGCGGCCGGCTCCGCGATGCCGAATCCATTGCACAAAAAGAGGACGGTTCGCTTGTCGTAAGTTTTGAGGGAGAGCACCGCTTGTGGCAATACCCACCGCCTCCGTTTGCCTTCGACGCAAAGCCGAAGACGCTCGCTGTTCCTGAGGACTTAGGGGAGGCCCCGTTCAACGGGGGAATCGAAAGCATGACCGTTCTTACAGACGGTCGGTTGTTGGCGATCACCGAGCGCTATGAAAACTCGGACGGGAGCCTCAAAGGCTGGCTGATAGATCAAGTTCAATTTTCCTCGATTTCCTATTTTGCCTCGGAAGGGTTTCAGCCGACCGACCTTGCAACTCTCGCTAACGGCGACATCCTGGTGCTTGAGCGCCGCTATAGTATGATTGGCGGGTCGGCGATACGTATTCAGCGGGTTTCAAAGGAGAGTCTGCGGCCGGGTGCGCGGCTAAAAGGAAAAGAAATTATTCGTATCGAGCGGCCGCTTGTAGTCGATAACTTTGAAGGAATCGCGGTCCGGGAAGATGCTAGGCAGCGTACACTGATTTACATAATCTCAGACGATAACTTTAGCCCCTTTCAGCGTACGCTGCTCTTACAGTTCCGTTTAGAGAGCGATGTGGAAAATTGAGCCGACCTGACAATGTTGTTGTTCTCGGGAATTCGCCTCCGCACATGCTGCCAGACCGCCGGAAAGTTCCTAGCCGATCGTGCCCTGTCACGGCTACTCAAGAACGATTGGCTAAGGTCGCTGGAATGATTGGGGGAGATGAAAGATCAAAGGCGGAAAAGGTGATTTTTAAAGGGAGCAACGTTAAGCTCAGCCGCCCTGAGCCTGCCAAGGGGTCGGTCTGAAGCAGCAAGTTAGTCTAGAAATTCAGA
>JAUXIP010000154.1 GCA_030620935.1 Deltaproteobacteria bacterium
ACCGGGTACGTGAATATCGTAAAATCGGTCCAATACGCCGCACAAAAGATGCGGCAAGGAGCTTAGAAGACTCTTATTAAGGAGGATGAAAATGGCGCCTCGTACAAGCCCAGAAATCGGAGGAATGGGTCACTCGGTGAAGCGCAAAGAGGACGCGCGGTTTATCCGAGGTAAAGGGACGTACGTCGATGATATCCAACTCCCAGGGATGGTCTATCTAGATATTGTCCGCAGCCCTTTTGCACACGCAAAGATCAAAAAAATCGATGTTTCCAAGGCTACTGCAATCCCGGGTGTTGCAACCGTTATCACCGGGGAGACCCTAGCCGGGTACAAACTTCACTGGATGCCGACCCTCATGTCGGACACGCAGATGGTCCTTCCGGTGGAAAAGGTCATGCATCAGGGGCAGGAGGTGGCCGCTGTAGTTGCCACGGACCGCTATATCGCCGCCGACGGTGTCGAGGCGGTAGAGGTTGAATACGAGCAGCTGCCGGTTGTGGTGGATCCCTTCAAAGCATTGGAGCCAGGGGCGCCGGTGCTGCGGACCGACAAAAAGGACAAGAAAGATAACCTTATATGGCACTGGGAAGTCGGCGATAAGGCTGCGACCGAGAAGGCCTTTAAGGAGGCAGATGTCAAGGTAAAGCAGGATATCTACCTACCGAGAATTGCCACCGCTGCCATTGAGACCCCGGGTTGCATAGCCCAGTTCGACAAGATAAGCGGAAAGCTGACGGTCTGGATGACCACCCAGGCGCCACACGCTATCCGCACCGTCTTCGCGCTGGTGGCGGGGCATGTGGGACTATCCGAGGAGAAGATCCGGATCATCTCCCCGGACATCGGCGGGGGTTTTGGCGGCAAGGTGCCGATCTATCCTGGCTATGTGATCGCCGTGGCTGCGGCGGTCGTCACAGGACTGCCGATAAAATGGGTCGAGGATCGGATGGAGAATCTCCAGGCGGATTCATTTGGCCGCGACTACCACATGACTGCTGAGCTTGCAGCCAAGAAGGATGGGACACTCGCCGCTCTCCGGATCAAGACGATCGCGGATCACGGTTACACCGATGCGGCTGCCAACCCGTCGAAATTTCCAGCCGGTATGTTCCATATTTGCACAGGCTCCTATGACCTCAAAGCTGCCCATGTAGAGATGGACGGGGTCTATACCAACAAGCCGCCAGGCGGGATCGCCTACCGCTGCTCCTTCCGGGTGACTGAAGCTGTTCATGCCATCGAGCGAATGGTGGACATTATGGCGCATGAACTCAAGATGGATCCCGCCGAGTTGAGAAAGAAGAACTTCATCAAGCCGGAGCAATTCCCCTACAAGTCTGTCCTCGGGTGGGAGTACGACAGCGGCAACTACTTGGGTGCCTTGGACCTGGCCATGAAGAGGATCGGCTATGCTGATCTTCGTAAGGAGCAGGCCGAGAAACGGAAAAAGGGAGAGCTGATGGGGATCGGAATTTCCAGCTTCACGGAGGTCGTAGGGGCAGGCCCCTCCAAGCACTTCGATATCTTAGGCCTAAAGATGTTTGACTCCTGCGAGATCCGTATCCATCCCACAGGAAAAGCCACTGCCCGCTTCGGGACCAAGTCACAAGGGCAGGGGCACGAGACTACTTACGCCCAGATCCTTGCCGAGGAGCTGGGGATCCCCGCTGACCACATCACGGTGGAGGAAGGAGATACAGACACCGCCCCCTATGGGCTCGGCACTTATGCGAGCCGCAGCACGCCTGTGGCGGGCGCTGCTGGAGCGATGGCTGCCAGAAAGATCCGGGATAAGGCCAAGAAGATAGCTGCCTACCTGCTGGAGGCAAACGAGGCAGATCTAGAATGGGAGCCGGGAAAATTCTTCGTACGAGGCAGCCCTTCCAAGGCTAAGACGATTCAGGAGATCGCCTTTGCCGCTTACACCAACTATCCTCAGGGAATGGAAGGGGGCCTTGAAGCGGTGTCGTACTACGACCCGCCCAATTTAACCTTCCCCTTTGGGAGTTACATATGCGTGGTAGACATTGACAAGGGGACCGGGGAGGTGAAAGTCCGGCGCTTTATGGCGGTGGACGATTGTGGTAATATCATTAATCCCATGATCGTCGAGGGTCAGATCCACGGGGGTTTTACCATGGGGCTGGCCCCGGCACTTTACGAGGAGATCAATTACGATGCGGAGGGAAATATCCAGGGAGGCAGTTTCATGGATTACCTCATGCCCACAGCCGTGGAGACCCCTAGCTGGGAGACCGACAAGACCTGTACCCCCTCGCCGCACCATCCGCTAGGCGCTAAGGGCGTGGGAGAGTCGGCTACAGTGGGTGCGCCTCCGGCGATCGCCAATGCGGTCGTAGACGCCCTCTGGCACCTGGGTGTGCGCCACATTGACATCCCGATCACTCCTGCTAAAGTATGGAAAGCTATGAGAGACAAGGGTGTTGCAGCTTAGCTTGAATTACAAGAGTTGAACCGTAAGGAGGGGGCGGATCGAGTAAGAACGATAGCGAAATCACGAGACTCGGTAGGCATGGCGCGTCTTTGGATCTGACGGTTAAAGTTAAGGGCTTAAAGAGAGACCATGGCAGAGAAATTTGAGTACCGCTTTAACCTGAATGCCCCGCTCGAGCTCGTATGGTCATTTGTCATTGACCCCTATCAACTCATCGATTGTTTGCCGGGCGCAGCCATTACCGGCAAAGCCGATGAACGAACCTACACTGGGACAGTTACTGTCAAGGTCGGGGCGGTCGCAGCATCCTATAGAGGGAAAGCGACATTTGAGCGCATTGATCAGGTGCGGCACGAGAGTGAAGTCGTAGGATTGGGTCAGGACACCAGAGGCAAAGGTAGCGCCGAGATGCGTATGGTAAGCCGCCTCACGGCTTTGGGGCCGACGCAAACTCAAATAGTGGTCAATTCCGAGGTCCAGATCACGGGGATGCTGGCTCAACTGGGCCGGGGAATGATCCAGAACGTTGCGGATCAGATGCTCCAGGAATTCACCGGAAAATTGAAGCAGAAGCTGGAGCAGGCGGGAACAAAATACGCAAAGATCGTCCAGGTCCATGCGGAGAGCTTTGCGAAAATATACAGCCAGAAACTCGCAGAGGTACACTCCCTAGCGGGAATAAAGGTAAATCCCGACGGGAGCAATACCGCTGCCTCTCCCAGCGATGTGAACAACTACCTCCAAGCGATCAAGAAGATCGCCGGGGACGTGGTCTACAACAGTGCCAGAATTGTTCTGACCAATGCTGCCCGGAAAGAAAACGTTCCCCTTCACGATCTCTAAACCTCTCTTAGGGGAGTTCTAATCCCCTTATGACCAATGCAATCTTACAAAAGGCCCATGAGCTTTTATCTCAAGGGATCCCCTTTGCGCTTGCGACGGTCGTCCGTAGGGAACGTCCGACCTCGGGAGAGCCGGGAGATAAAGCGATCATCACTTCCGACGGAACTTTTTTGGGTTGGGTGGGCGGCAGTTGCGCTCAGCCGACCGTAGTTAAAGAGGCTCAAAACGCCCTAGTAGATGGGGAACCCCGGCTGGTTGTTATTACTCCGAAGCTCGATGAAGAGTCGCGCGGAGGAATAGAATTATACCGGATGAGCTGCTACAGCGGCGGGACCATGGAGATTTACATCGAGCCCTACCTTCCGGAGCCACAGCTTCTCGTTTGTGGAGTTTCTCCGGCTGCCGAGGCCTTGGTCAAGATAGGAAAGGCAGTCGGTTTCAAAACTTTCCTTATCGATCCATCGGGTACGGCGGAGAAATTTCCTGAAGCCGACATGGTTCTGTCAAAGGTAGAGGTGGAGAGGTTAGGGAACAGCAGGGAACGATATGCCGTAGTTACGACCAACGGCAACTGGGACGAAGAGGCAATTAAAACACTCTTGCCGTTGTCTCCGGACTATCTGGGGCTGGTAGCGAGTAAAAAAAGGTTTCAAGAAACCATCAAGCGTTTAAGCGAAGACGGAGTGCCGAAGGACAAACTTGGGCTGATCAAATGCCCGGCCGGGATCGATATCTCGGCGCGGACCTTTCCCGAAGTAGCCTTGAGTGTAGTAGCTGAAATCGTCTCTATCCGGCGTCGCAAGGATCGGAAATCAACCCCAAGTCATAAACCTGTCGAGGTAAAACCGCTCACGACAAAAGAGGATCCGGTTTGCCACATGGATGTGGATCCACAGACTGCCCAGCATCAGATGGACTTCAATGGAGAGACCTATTATTTCTGTAACGCTCATTGCAAGAAGAGCTTTGAAAAAGACCCCTTAACGTACCTTTCCATGGGAGCGCAAGGTTGAGTGGGTTTGTCTCCGGGATTGTGCTCGCTGCTGGAACGGCCAGTCGTTTTGGGAAGGGACCGAAACAGCTGCTCCCCTGGCGCGGGATGACTCTCCTGGAGTGGGTCATTCGTCAGATAGAGGCATCCCCTCTAGAGGAAGTCATTGTGGTGGTCGGTCACGAAGCTGAAGAAATCCGCCGGAAGGTTTCACTCCAGAGGGCGAAGTTTGTAGAAGCCCCCGATTTTCGAGAGGGCTGCAGCGCTTCGATTCGAGCCGGATTGCAGGCGATCGATCCCAAGGCAGAGGCTGCGGTCTTGGTTTTGGGAGATCAACCAGGCATCGAGAGCGAAAGCATCGCTGCGGTCTCGGAGCGGTGGCGGCGAGTCCGGACGCCTGTGGTGCGTATCTCTTACCGAGGTCAACCGGGCCATCCGATGGTAGTCGGCAAGGCAATTTTCGAACAGGTCAAGACGCTTCACGGCGACAAGGGGGTATGGAAGCTTCTGGAGGCCAATCCAGACTGGATAACGGAGGTTCAACTCGACAAGCCTTATCCTAGCAATATCAATACCTTGGAGGATTATGCCCGGCTTGTCTCGGCCCCGGCCTGTGAGGCTCGCGGTTGAAAGGCGCGAGAAAACAGGGTAGGTTAAGTGGTCGAATTTTTTGAGAGTCGGGGTTTAGAATGGCGCCAGTATGCAGGTTAATCTAGAAAAGTCGTTTTCCGTCGAGAAGCCGGTGACCCCGGTTTGGGGGTTTCTCAGCGATCCGAGAAAAGTCGCCGCCTGCGTGCCGGGGGCACAAATAACGGAGGCTTTGGACGATCGCCGGTTTAAGGGAGCGATCAGGGTGAAAATCGGCCCTGTCGTCACAAGCTATAAGGGAGAACTGGTCATTGAAAGGCTGGATGGAAAGAACTTTGTCATAGAAATGGTGGGCAAGGGGCAGGACTCCAAAGGCAAAGGAATTGCAACCATGAGGGTGGTTGGCAGTTTGAAACCCCGCGTCGATGGCGGGACGGACGTGGTGGGCAGTTCGGAAATTACCATCACAGGTCTCCTGGCCCAATTTGGATCGCGTGTGTTCGAAGATATCTCCGACCAGATTTTCGAGCAATTCACGCAGACCTTGCGGAAAAACCTGGACGGCCTAGGCGCTTCTCAAAAGGAAATAAAATCGGCTCGATCCCTTAAGGCGATTCCCCTGATTGCAACGGCGAGCAAGAGCGCCATTTTGAGTTTTCTCAATCGGGTTACGGGGCGCTTTTCTAAAGAGTAGAAGCAAACCCCTGTCAAAAATGGGCTAGCGTCGATCGAGGTGTTCGCAACCGGTTTTGTCGTTGCTTTGTTGTCGTCTTGCCTCTTCCAAATTGTACTCCACCAATCTGCCGACTCTGTGCTTGTGTTGAGACTGAGGTTTCTGGCAGAATA
>JAUXIP010000393.1 GCA_030620935.1 Deltaproteobacteria bacterium
ATTCCGTTGCAACCTGATGGGAGAGATGGACCTCGCGCCGCTCTTTGGCCGATTCCAAAATGGCCAGACAGACCTCCAAAGTTGCCTCGCCCCATCTCCCGTCGTGAAACACCGGACGATGATTCACCACCGCTTGATACAGCTCTTCGACTTCTGCCTCGCGTCCTCCCCTTCCCAGCGGAACAGGAATCTCCTTTTTCCCCTCTTCTCCGTAAACGGTCAGGCCGTCGGCAGACTGCCGGATATCTCCCTTCGCGCAGCTCACCACCGTGAAGCCGAAAAAGGGTTGTCGTCTTTCGCCGCTCCACGCATGGCTGTGCTCCCCCTCCCGCAGCCCACCGTAGCGCATCTCTTCTTTCAGCGCTTCCTCTTCCTCAGGCGTCCGGATGGTCTCGAGTCTTTTTCGCACCTTAAGATTCGTTCCCGGATCGCGCGGCTGCCCTCCCTCGCCGATCCAACCAAAAAGCTCGGCGGTATCGAAGAAGCCGTAGCCGCTGTAAACCAGAGTCGCGGGCGTGCCGTCCGCAAACTCCAAGTAGCAGACGTAACTCCCCTCGTGCTCGCGCGCCCTGTCCCAGATGCCGGTCATGGCGCGGACGCTCCGCACCAAGCCTCCGCCGATCAACCTCACGACATCCACATGATGCGGTCCTTGATTCAAGACGACGCCGCGGCTCGTCGCCAGCTCATGCTTCATCCGCGGCCGATACATGAACTCGTTGAAATTCCAGCTGTTCACCATACAGAGTTTTCCCAACTCCCCGCTTTTCACGATCTCGCGTATTTTTCGAATAGGAGAATCGAAGCTGTGGGTGTGACCGCATAGAAGCTTGACGCCGTTTGTTTCCGCCGCACCGTTCATGGCTTCGCACTCTTCGATCGAAAGCGCCATGGGCTTTTCGACGATCACGTGCTTGCCGTGCTCGGCCGCCGTGATCACGTGCTCGGCGTGCAAATGATTGGGTGTCGCCACGTAGACGGCGTCCACGTCCGGCCGGAGACACATCTGTTCGACACTCGTAAAGGTCTCGACCCCGTAAGCTGCGCGGAACTTTCTCAGGGCTTCTTTTCTAACATCTGCCGCAGCAGTGATTTTGACGAACGGAAGGTTCGAAATCGGCGGCAAAATCTGCGTGCTCGCCACTCCCAAGCCAGCAATTCCCAATCTCAATATTTCACTCACTCGGATCCTCGCAAAGCCGCCTTGGTTTATCCCGAAGCCTGCTCTCGGATCTGAGTTTTTTTAATCGCATGGGCCTTCCAGTCGCTCGAACTCGCAATCACTTCCGAAAGGACGTTCAAATGGGGGAAGCGATTTAATTTCGAGTCACGTACGACATGAAGCGCGTCCCGTCCCTCCTGGACATCTTTGATCCCCCTCAATAGGAGCTTGCGCGCCGCCACGATCGCCTTGTCCGAAGAGATCAGGTGCTCTGCGGTCCGATCTTGGATCGGGCCGGCCCCTTGGGTCACGCAGGCGTCCTGCGATTGGAAACTGTAACCGAGACCGCTGTAGGTCTGGCTTTTCATCGCTTCTCGGTCCTGCATGTAACGATTTCCCGGGTTGCGCACTAGGTGATAGTCCTGTGCCATCTCGCTGCGGCTACGCTGAATCACCTCTTTTTGCAGCGCCCTCTCGCGGCTAAAGATGAAGACATATTTCCAGTGATGGGTGTCGTCGATCGGCACATGCCAACCAACCGTGTAGCCTGCCGGCGCCGTTTGTCCTGGGAAGGCGCTGAGATTGGGCATGATGAAATAAGACGCGCGCAAGTAAACCTTACCGTCCTCGAGCGAGCGGACGGTATAGATCCTGACACCGAAGTCCGTGAGCTCGACCTCGATCCTCGGAGCGAGATCCTTTCCGTACAATGCGTTGGGAGAGACCTCGCTTCCGGGAACCCGCCGCTTCCGATCTACCTCCGCGGCCGCAAGATTGCGGTGCAGGAAGGATAGGTGGACCGGATCGATGTTGCCCTCGTTCGACTGGAGGTAGCTGCACTCATGGTAGATCTTGGTGACGAACCGTTGGTCGCTGGGCACCGTTAAAAATTCATACCGCGGAAGCAACGGCGGCTCACCGGACCCTAAATAGGCGAAGACAACCCCACCCATCTCTTGGCAAGGATAAGATGGGTGGCGGATCGAATTCTTATTCTCGCCGCAGCCGGGCGAGCCCGGCTGTTCGAGGACATTGCCGCACCTGTCGTAAAGCCAGCCGTGATAGATGCATCTCAAACCCCCGTTCTCGACACGCCCGTAACTCAAATCCGCACCTCGGTGAGAACAGTGAATACCGAGGAGACCGGGCTTACCCTGATCGTCGCGGAACATGACCCGGTCTTCGCCCAACAATTTTACCGGCAAGGGTGCCCCGCCTGGGGGGAGTTCTTCGGACAAACAGGCCGGCTGCCAGTAACGGCGCAAGAGTTCGCCGCCGGGCGCCCCGGGACCGATCACGGTCAAGAGATCGTTTTCTTCTTTCGTCATCATTCTACCGTCCTCCTTAGAAGATGATGGACGCTAACCCCTATCCGACTCCTTCCCCTTCTTGTCCGTTTCGGTTTGGGGTGAATCTCAGACAAGTGGGTGGTCCTCTGTAACTCTACTGACAGTGCGTTTTGGACTACCTGGTACATACCAATAATTCGTCAAGGTCTGGCGCTACGCAGAATCAATTTCTTCGACTCATCCATTATTGTCGGATCGGGGCTAAATTTTCGGAAAGGGGATGATGTCTTTGAATTTGGCGATGGTTCGGTCGCGCAGCTCCCGGCTGGTCCGGCTGACCTCCGGAAACTTATCCCGCCAGGAAAAGGGTCTCACGGCGTAGAAGATCGCTCTGCTGTTCGTATGGTCGCCGCTCTCCCTTTTGTCGGGAGGCATCCGGGGATCCAGCGGCGTGCTCCAGCAGCTGTCGATGATATCGATATTGGTTTTGGGATCCAC
>JAUXIP010000296.1 GCA_030620935.1 Deltaproteobacteria bacterium
ACCCCGCTGACGAGCTATCACGAGCACAACGAAAAAACTAAGGCCCCTTCCTTGCTGGCGCGTCTTGAGCAGGGCAAAAACATTGCGCTGGTATCCGACGCCGGCACTCCGACTCTCTCTGATCCGGGTTACGAGCTTGTGCGTGAGGCGATAAAAAAGGGATTCACAATTGTGCCTGTTCCAGGCGCTTCTGCACTCGTTGCCGCTCTCAGTGTAAGCGGGCTCCCCACAGACGGGTTTGTTTTTAACGGATTTCTCCCGCCAAAAAGGTCGGAACGGAGAGTAACGCTCCACCAGCTGCGAGATGAAAAGAAAACCTTAGTCTTCTACGAGGCCCCCCATAGACTCAAAAAATCTCTGCGGGATCTTTTGGAAATCCTCGGCGACCGGGAAGTTGTTGTGGGGAGAGAGATATCCAAGATCTACGAGGAGTTTATCCGCGGTTGTCTGAGTGAGACGGTCCAGCAAGCCGAGCTTCGAGAGTGGCGCGGGGAGATTACCCTTGTGGTGCGTGGTTCGGATGGAAAGACGTCGCTCGACGTAAACCTCTTGAGAGAAGAGATCGGGAAGCTTAAAAATGAGGGGATGCGGGTCAAAGAAATTGCGGAAATTCTGGGTGACCGGTTCTCCTGCCCGAAGAAAGAGGTTTACCGTCTGGTTCTGGAAGACAAAAATGAACCTATCCCGTGATACGAAAAGCGTGAAACTCGTTTTGAAAGGCTTCCCACTCGATATGGACTTGGCGCACATCGGCCCCCGGTGGTCCCTGGTGGCACCAGTCGATCAATTTCTCAATTTTCTTTCGCTCTCCTTCGGCTACGATCTCGACGGAGCCGGCGGGGCAATTTCTCACCCGTCCCGTGATTCCCAACCGTCTCGCTTGTCCTAAGGCGGAGGCGCGAAAAAATACTCCCTGGACTCTGCCTTCAATCACTAAATGGACGCGAACCTTCTCGCCGACGTTTTCCATAAGTCTCTTAAAACCTTACTAAGGAGTTCATAGGTATCTTGACACCTGACATCTTCCTGAACGCCTGCCACCCTCGGGCTGAGCCCTTCCGAGCGCGGTCAATAGGCCTGTGCCTTGTCGGCCACCGCCCCGTCCGCTCCGAGGGTGGTTACTCCTCAGGCCCGGGCCTGAACGCAACCTGTACGCTCCTGTGCCCGCGCTCTACAGGTCTCGCCCCTCGGTTGCCTTATAGCTACTTTGAACTTCTTAGTACTTAACGGACAGTCCGGCGATCTTCAAGCATGACAAGTCGTTTAAGACGTTCAAGCTGTTCCAAACGTTCAAAGCCATGAACTCTTGAACGAATTGAACTATGTCGAACGATTTGAACCACGTTGTGGGGGTTTGACAAGAGATTTGATCATAGGTATGCTGCCGCCGTTTTTAGCGGATCCTTATAACCGGAGAGCGTGGCGAAGGCTTGGTTTTAAAAGCTCTTTTTTGCCCTGTCCTTTTGGGTAAGTTGATCCCGAAAACGCTATTATCCCCGCAGTCAAGGAGGGCAAGATGGGAGCCAAGTTATATGTGGGCAATCTCACTTACTCGGTAGTGGAGGAAAAGCTCCAAGAGCTGTTTTCCCAGCACGGCTCGGTCGTGAGCGTCAGGGTTATCACGGACAAGTTCACTGGCCGATCCAAGGGGTTCGGTTTTGTTGAGATGGGGTCCGATGAAGAAGCCGAGAAGGCCACAGCCGCTCTTAACGGCATCGAGTTCGAAGGGAGAACCATCGTTGTCAGTGAAGCGCGGCCCCAACAACCTCGGTCCGAGTCGGGGGGTGAAAGACCGCCGCGTCAAAATCGATGGTAATCAGGCGCCGATAAGTCTGAGAAATTTTTGTTCGTCCAGCGTCCGAATCTCCAGCTCTTTTACCTTCTTAAGCTTGGAGCCGGGATCAGCGCCTACGACAACATAATCCGTATTCCGGCTCACAGCGGAGACAACCCGCCCTCCCAAAGACTCTATCCGTCTTTGGGCTTCACTCCGAGACATGGTTTCCAAGGCTCCGGTCAAGACGAAAGTCTTGCCGCTCAGCTTGCCTGTCTTCTTCGGCTCCTTTTGGATGCGGATGCCTGCCCGGAGAAATTTCTCGATCACTTTTCGATTTTCCTTTTGGGCAAAGAACCGCGCGATACTCTTGGCCATCTCAGGCCCGATCTCTCGTATCTCTATCAACGCGTCCTCGGAAGCTTCCATAAAGGATCTGAGGGCGCCGAAATGTTCGGAGAGCAGCTTGGCTGTGGCTTCTCCTACGTGGCGGATTCCTAGGGCGGTCAGGAAACGAGGAAGGGTCGAGTCTTTACTCCGCTCCAGGGCGTCGAGGAGATTCTGGGCCGACTTATCCGCCATGCGGTCTAGGGCGGCCAAGTCCTGTTTTTTCAAGCCATAGAGGTCTGCAATATCCCTGACCAATCCTTTTTCGACCAGTTGGTCGATAAGCTTTTCACCCAGACCTTCAATGTCCATGGCCCCGCGCGAGCCGAAGAATTTAAGGCTCTCTTTGAGTTTTGCCGGACAGGCAAGACCCGTGCAGCGATATGCAGCTTCTCCTTCTTCCCGATAGACCGCAGAGCCGCATATCGGGCAGCGCTCCGGCATCTTAAATTTTTTTTCCTTACCGATTCTTTTCTCTTTAACGACTTGAACGACGTAGGGAATCACGTCTCCGGCCCGTTCCACGACGACAGTGTCGCCGATGCGGATGTCTTTGCGTTCCAATTCATCCATGTTGTGGAGTGAAGCGCTTTTGACGGTGACGCCGCCGACCGGAACAGGCTCCAGGCTCGCCACAGGCGTCAGGGTGCCGGTGCGGCCCACCTGGGCCTGGATATCCAGGATGCGCGTGGTGGCTTGGAGAGGCTTGAATTTATAGGCTAGGGCCCAGCGGGGAGAGCGGGCAATCTCTCCCAGGCGATTTTGAAGATCGAGGCTGTTGACCTTGATGACCAGGCCGTCGATTTCGTAAGGAAGGTCATCGCGGCGTCTCTCCATCTCTTCGTGGTAGGCCAGTATCTCTTTCAGGCTGCGACACAGCCGAACGTGGGGGACCGGCTTAAGTCCCCATTCCTTTAGTTCTTGCAATAGCTCCGCGTGCGTGGAGAAATCGGCTCCAGTAACTTGTCCCATGCCGTGACAGAAAAGGTCCAAAGGACGCTTGGCGGTGAGGGTCGAATCCAGTTGCTTGAGCGAGCCTGCCGCGGCATTGCGGGGGTTGGCGAAGACCGGTTGTCCCTCTTCCTCCCGCTCCCGATTGAGTCTCTGGAAGGCATCGCGGGGCAGAAAGACCTCGCCTCTGACTTCGAGATGTCGCGGGACGCTCTTTTTTCCTTTTTGTAGCGTTAAAGGAATCGAGCGAATGGTCTTCAGGTTCTGAGTAATATCTTCTCCGTTGATACCATTCCCACGGGTGGAGCCGACCGTGAGGCGCCCCTCATGATAAATCAGCTCTACAGCGACGCCGTCGATCTTGGGCTCCACGACATATTCGGTGGGCTGAGAACTTTTTAGAAAGCGTCGGATTCTCTCCTCGAACTCCTCCATCTCGTCCTGATCTTTGGCATTGTTGAGCGAAAGCATCGGCAGGGTATGGTGGACCGTGGCGAATTTTTCCAGGGGGGGAGCGCCTACCTTTTGCGTAGGAGAGTCCGGGGAAGCAAATTCAGGATGGCTCTTTTCCAGCCCCAGAAGCCTGCGAAAAAGGCGGTCGTACTCGGCATCGCTGACGAGCGGATGATCCAGAACGTAGTAATGATAGTTATGCTTTTCTATTTCGCTACGGAGGTAGAAGATTTCTTTTTTTATCTCTGCGCGCGATGATGATGCCATGATTTATTCCGATGGCCCGCCTGAATTATTCACGGCTGAAAGCCCTTCGTGTGCAAATTCTTTCGACCGCACGCAATGGTTCTCTACCTCGAGGACCGCCCACGCCAACCCCTCGAGGTGCTGACTCCCGTGGTCCATGCCTGTGGTTCGATTTTGCTCA